>JALZMG010000028.1 GCA_030858325.1 Actinomycetota bacterium
CCGCCGCCGACGACGGCCTGGTGCAACTCACCGCCTCGTCCCTCGGTGGCCGAGAAGTCACGTGCCTCGATCGGTGCCGGCGGCGACTGGCGCGGCGACGACTTGCGTGCGGCGCCCTGCTTCGCCGCCGACTTCTTCGCCGCCGTCTTCTTGGAGATCGCCTTCTTCGGCGCGTTGCGGGTGGTGCGAACGGGCGCGGCATTGGACGCGGGCACTGGCTCCTCCTCCGCCACCGCGGACCGGCTGGACTTCTTCGGCTTGTCAGCCATGATCGGCCTCCTCGTGATCGGCGCTCGGGTTCGGACGCCGAAAGAGACCGGCCGGCCGAGTCTGCCGGCCTCGTCGTGAGGGCCCGCAGCAGGTTCCCGACCCCGCGCCCCTGGTTTGGCGTGCGCCGCACGCCTGCCCGCCGACGCCCGCCCCCAAACCAGCAGGCCGAGGCGCTCCCGCTGGCAGAGAATCCGCGCGGCGGCATCGAGCGTGCCACGCCGCGCAGCGGGCTCTCGGCGGCAGGCGGGGATCGTATGTCACCTCAACGGGGGTTTTTCTTTGTGTCCCGAGTAGTCGCCGACGCAGGGGGTACGTCGGCCGACGTCACACGTCACCAGGACCCAGGAGGACCACGATGACCCCACAACCGCCCGACGAACAAGGCTCGGTGCTTCCGCCGCCTTCAAGCACGCCCGCCGCCGCGTCCACGCCCTCTGCCGAGGGGATTGACCCGCAGTCAACGGCACGGGGTGCAGCAGGCAACGGCGGCCAGGCGACGGGCGAGAAGGCCGGCGGACAGTCATCGACGGAGACCTCGAAGGCCGCCGAGACCGTCCAGACGGCCAAGGACGGCGCTCGTGACGTCGCGGTGACCGCCACCGACCAGGCCAAAGCCGTCGCCGGTCAGGCCCGCCAGCAAGCCGGGCGCGTCGTCGACCAAGCAGGCAGCGAGATCAAGGAACGAGCCCGGGAGCAGAGTGATCGCGCCGCATCCGGTCTGCGCACGCTCTCCGGCCAGGCGGCGGCACTGGCCGACGGTCGACCCGAGGAAGCCGGGCCGCTCGGCGACTATCTCCGGGAGGCGCAGACAAAGGTCCAGCAGGTGGCCGAGCGGCTCGAAGCCCGTGGACCGGAAGGTGTCCTCGACGACATGACGGACTTCGCGCGGCGGCGCCCGGGCCTGTTCCTCCTCGGCGCCGCCGGAGTCGGCTTCCTCGCCGGACGCCTCGTCAGATCCGGCGCCGCCGCCTCGAACGACGATGCGGAGAGTGGTGGCACCGGGAACGGGGACGTCACGGCGGCCCCGCTGGCGATGCCGCGCGAGGAACGGAGCCGTACGACGCTCGACGAGCCGACGCACCTCGGGATGCCGGCGTGAGCACGGAATCGATGCGCGCCGCCGACGCCCACGATCCGGCGGTCGAGCCGATGCGGCCGGACGCCTCGCTGGGCGACCTCATCGGCGAGCTGACCGGCCAGATGGGTGATCTGTTCCGCCAGGAGCTGGAGCTGGCCAAGACGGAGGCGAAACAGGAGCTCGGGCACGCTGGCAAGGCGGCGGGAATGCTTGCCGGTGCCGGTATCGCCGCCTGGATCGCGTTGCTCTTGTCGTCGTTCGCCCTGGCGTGGCTGCTGGACCAAGCCCTCAACACGGCACTTTCATTCCTGATCGTCGGCGTTATCTGGGCGGTCGTCGCCGTTGTGCTGGCCGCCTCGGGCCGCCGCCGAATCGCCACCGTCAAACCATTACCAACCACCACGACCACACTGAAGGAGGACGTCCAATGGGCCAAAGCCCAGAAGAACTGAGGGGCGAGATCGCCCAGACCCGGCAGAGCATGAGCACGACGTTGGATGCCATTGGGGACCATGTCAGCCCTGGGCGCATCATCGAGCGGCGCAAGAACCGGATGGTGCAAGGCGTGCAGTCGGTGCGCGATCGCGTCATGGGTTCGGCCTCGAACGCCTCCACGACGATCTCCGACGGTACGGGCTCCGCGGTCGACACGTTGAAGGACGCCCCGGAGGCGGCGCGCCAGCGTACACAGGGCAGCCCGCTCGTCGCCGGTGCGCTCGCATTCGGGGCGGGGTTGCTGGCCGCTGCTGCTTTCCCCGCTTCGAACGCCGAGACCAAGGCCGCCGGACAGTTGAAGGAGAAGGTTGAGCCGCTGAAGGACGAGCTGATCAATGCCGGCAAGGAGACGGTCGAGAACTTGAAGGAGCCGGCGGCGGAGGCCGTCGACTCTGTCAAGCAGACGGCGACCTCTGGTGTCGACGAGGTCAAGGCCACTGCGCAGGACGTTGTCGACTCCGCCAAAGAGCAGGGTGGCGGCGCGGCGAACGAGTCACCGGTTGCCGCGCAGTCGCCGGCGGGCTGGTCGCAGGCTGGCGAAGGGCGCTCCTGACACGAACGACGAGAGCGCGGCGGATCGTCGCACGAGGCATCTGGGCGCGCACAGTTCCAGCGTTGAGACTGTGCGCGCCCAGCGATCGGGCGCGCCGGGAGCGCATCGGGCCAGAGGATCTCCGTCAGGATGTCGACGGACACCGGCCGTCCCCGTGCCGCAGCGAGCACCTTGAGCAGCGTGCGCGCCTTGCGGCTGCCGATATCTGCGCGCGCGAACCCCTCGACATCGAGGCCGCCGAGCAAGCGGATGCGCACGGCCCACCAGTTGATCATGTGCGGCGAGGTGCGCCGCGCCCCGATCGGCGCGTGGCCTTGCAGCGCGCGGTGCAGGGCGGCTGCAATCGCCGGCCCTCACCATCGGCTCACCGACCGGCGCACGCCGGGTCACCACAGAGGAGAGCACGGTATGAGCAACGCAGAGCAGAAGACGTTCGAGCGGGGACGGGTCGATCTCGTCTCGATCGGGGGCAGTGAGATCGGCCGCCTGACCCTCGAGCCCGGCTGGCGGTGGTCGGAGCACGTCAAGCCGCTGGCCGGCACCGACCTGTGCGAAGCGCCACACTTCCAATACCACGTGGCCGGAACGCTGCACGTCGTGATGGCTGACGGCAGCGAGCTCGACGCCATCGCCGGCGACGTCACTGCGCTCCCCCACGGCCACGACGCCTGGGTCGTCGGCGACGAACCCGCCGTCGTCGTCGACTGGTGGGGCGCCAGCAACTACGCCAAGTAACAGCCGCGAACGGTCACAACCATCTTCATGTCACCGCATCGGTTCACGGGCGCGGATGCGGTGACATGAACTGCTGGCGGTTTTCCGTCACGACGGCTAGGTCCGCGGGCTGGAGAATGGCCCGCTGCGCGTCGGCGTGCAGGAGGTCGATCTCGCGCTGGATGGCCGCATGGTCGGCGTCCCCCGACGAGCGGCGGCGCGTCTCGGCGAGCATCGTCAGGAGGGCGCCGATCACCCGGGGCTCGTGGGCCGAGGACCGGCGCAACTGGCCACACGCGAGGTCGGCGAGTCCGGGCATCGGCAGCAGCACGCGTGCCGTGCCCGAGCCGTCGCACCACAGGCGCGGGCCGGGGCGCTGCGGCACTGCCGCGCACAGCACGACCGTGATGTGCTGGATCGACTGGACCGCCGTGTACGGGTCGTTGAGCGCCGGCGACATGGCGCGCAGCGCGATGTCGACGAGTTGGCGCACACCGAACGAGACGTCCTGTTCGAACGTCCGCTCGAAGCCGATGCGCATGCCGGCGTCGGCCAGGCGCTCGGCCCTCGGCGCGTCGATCGAGCCGGCATCGGCCCAGACAAGGGCGATGGGCGAGCCGGCCACGACGTGGTCGCCGACGCGACATCCGTAGACCACGACGGCACCGTGTGCGGCGGCGGGCCCGACGACAGTCGCCGGGAACCCTGCTTGCACGTACCCGACGTTGGCGCGTTCACGATGATCGAGCCGTCCGGGGTTGCGCCAGGGGGTTCCCCGTCCGCCGGCTCGCCGCCGACCGACCGGGCGATCACGCTGAGCGTCGCCGCTTCGATGCGCCGCATCACGCCGTCGATCTGGATGGAGTGGGCGAGATGGTGGAGGTACCAGACGATCGCCCCGACACTGCCCAACGCAAGTAGAAGCGATCCGGAGATGGCGATCCGCGGCACATACGGCTCGCCGCTGTCGAGGCGACCGACCGTGTACAGCCCGGCCGTGGCATAGGCGAACGTGCTGACGAAGATGCTGAGCACGATCTGCGTGCCGCGATCGCGCAGGAAGCTGCGCAGCAGACGCGGCGAGAACTGCGTCGAGGAGATCTGCAGTGCCACCACGGTCAGGCTGAACACGAGGCCGGTGACGGTGATCATCGTCGCCGAGACGACGATCAGCAGTTCGCGCGCCGCCCCGGCGTCACCCTGGAACAGCAACCGGCCGAACGCCGAGTCCGCCTCGACCTCGAACTGCGCGAGCACCGCGCCGGCGACGAGCGACACCGCCACGGCGATGGCCGGAAGCACCCACAGCGCCCCGCCCACATACTCCCGCACCGCCCCTCGGCGCGACATCGAGGTTCACGGGTGCCCATCGTGGCACGCGCCGGCGTGCTGAACCCGGCCCCACCCCTCGACGATGCGAGACTTGATCCATGCGTCTCGACTCGGTCGACGATCTCCGTGGCATCTACCGCCCGCCGGGCAGGGGGCCCGTCGACAAGGTGATCGACCGTCTCGACGAGCACTGTGCCGACTTCCTCGCCAAATCGCCGTTCTTCGTCCTCTCGACGGCCGACGCCACCGGCGTGTGCGACGCCTCACCGAAGGGCGGACCGCCCGGCTTCGTCCGCGTGCTCGACGAGCACCGGCTGGCATGGCCGGACTACTCGGGGAACAACCGACTCGACTCCTTCCAGAACCTCGTGACGAACGACAGCGTGGCCCTGCTGTTCATGATCCCCGGGCTCGACGAGACACTGCGCGTGAACGGCACGGCCGAACTGCTCGCCGACACCGAGCTGGGCGAGCAGTTGGCAATCGCTGGCAAGCCGGCCCGGGTCACTGTCGTGGTGACCGTCGGTGAGGCGTACATCCACTGCGCCAAGGCCCTCCGTCGCGGCGGGTTGTGGGCGCCCGAGTCCTGGCTCGCCGACGGCGAACTGCCGTCGGCGGCGTGCATCGTCAGGGACCACGCCGCGCTCGAGGCTGACGTGGCGACGATCGACGAGGCTCGCCGCCGCGAACTGCGCACGACGCTCTGGGAACCGGGAGGCAGCCCTCCACCGGGCCGGCGGGACTGACCAGCGCCCACCCGAGGATTCGATGCAGGCGAGAGTCTCGTGCGGGAAGCCCCGCACGAAACCCTCGGACGTCAGCCGTCCTCTTCGTCGCCGGGCAAGCCGGTGCCTGCACCGGGGTCGAGATCCGGATTGTCGATGTTGCCGTCGTCGTCGTCGTCGCTACAGGCGACGAACGTGAGTGGAAGGACCGCAGCCGCGGCCAGTGCCCATGCTTTGCGCATCGTGATGCCTCCATGTCGGGGGTGAATGGCGGCGAAGCCATACCCCACGGCGTCGTCATCGACACATCGGCTGGCGCAACCGCTGGCGCGCCGGCGCGGGTCTGCGTTT
The DNA here is from genome assembly GCA_030858325.1 of Actinomycetota bacterium. Classification (GTDB taxonomy): domain Bacteria; phylum Actinomycetota; class Acidimicrobiia; order Acidimicrobiales; family Ilumatobacteraceae; genus JALZMG01. The sequence continues at coordinate 5,519 of JALZMG010000028.1, forward strand.
GCTGTCAGCCATGGTGGGCACGTTGACGTGATGACCGGTCACATGCCCTGTCTCCGGAGCGGACCTGCGAGGTGAAACGATGGCCCAGAACTCGACTCGTGCCAAGAACGCCGACGAGGCAGAACAGCTGCTGGCGACGTACCTGCGCGACCACCACGCAGGGGCGGCCGCCGGCCTGACGCTGCTGCGGCGCTGCCAGCAGTCCAACGACGGCACGCCGCTCGGAGCGGCGCTGGCCGAGATCCACGGTGAGGTCGACCAGGACCGCCGCTCGCTCGAACAGATCATGGACCTGCTCGGGGTCAGCCCGTCACGGGTGAAGACGGTGATCGGCAAGTTGACGCCGCTAATCGGGCGCTTGAAGCCCAACAATCGACCGTTCGGCCCGTACTCGCCGTTGACGAGAGTGCTCGAGTTGGAGACGTTGGTCGCCGGCATCCTCTCGAAGCACCACCTGTGGC
>JALZMG010000030.1 GCA_030858325.1 Actinomycetota bacterium
CCCGCGTTCCCGGCCAGGGCGGCGACCGGTGGCGGGAGACGACGACGTACCGCTGGTCCCTGCCGTGGTTCGCGTGGCTCTTCGCGTTGCCGCTGCGCTGGTCGATGGCCAGGCGCGGCGCCGCTCCGGGACGCCACCATCACGCTCACCGGGCGCCGACACCGTGGTGGGCGCCGCCCGACCGGCTGGACTCCCGCCAGCTCGCCGTGCTCGGCCTGCTCGCCGCGGCCTCGATGTCATCGGCGTTCGTCAACACGCTGTTCACACAGACCGTGCAGTTCGCCGCCGACGAGTTCGGCGTGGCCAAGACGGGCGTCGGTGTCGCCGGCTCCGTCGTGCGCGCCGGCATCGTGTTCGTGCTGCCGGTGGCCGTGCTCGCCGACCGCATCGGCCGCCGCCGCGTCGTCACGGCGATGGCCATCGCCGCCCCCCTGATCACGGCGCTCGGCGCCGTCGCCCCGTCGTTTCCGTTCCTCGTCGCCACGCAGACCGTTGGCCGGCCGATGGGGCTGGCGCTCGACTTCCTCGTCGCCGTCGTCGCCGCCGAGGAGATGCCGCGCAACAGCCGCGCCTACGCCGTCAGCGTGCTGGCGATGGCCAGCGGGCTCGGCGCCGGCGTGGCCGTGATGGCGCTGCCGCTCGCCGACCTCTCGCCCTCGTCGTGGCGCTACGTCTACGTCGTCTCGCTGATCTGGCTGGCCGTCGCCGTCTCCGTCGCCAGGCACCTGCCGGAGACGGCTCGCTTCCAGCATCCGCACGCCATCGCCCCACGCCTCGATCGCATGCGCTTCGGCGTGCTCGCCGCCGTCGCGTTCCTCGGCAACCTCTTCGTCGCCCCCGCCAGCCTGTTCCAGAACGGCTACCTGGAAGACGAGCGTGGGTTCTCGGCGACGACGATCGCCATCTTCACGTTGTCGACGGCGACGCCCGCCGGGCTCGGGCTGATCGTTGGCGGGCGCATCGCCGACATCAGCGGTCGGCGCAGGATGATCGCCGTCGGCGTGCCCGGTTCGGTCGCCCTGATCGTCGTGTCCTACTCCGTCGGCGGGCCGCTCATGTGGCTGTCGGTGTTCGGCGCAGGAATGCTGGCCGGTGCCACGTACCCGGCGCTCGCCGTGTACCGCACCGAGCTGTTCCCGACCGGCAACCGCAGCCGGGCCGCCGGGCTCTTGACCGCCGCGGCGCTGCTCGGCGGCATCGGCGGTCTGCTCGTGATGGGCCGGCTGCTCGACGCCGGGTGGCCGCACGGGCGCATCATCGGGATGCTCGCGCTCGCCCAGGTCGCCGTCGTCGCCATCGTCCTCGCCTGGTACCCGGAGACGGCACACCGGGAGCTGGAGGAGCTCAATCCCCTCGATGCGGTCGCCGGTTCGCCGTGATCGGGCGCGCCGGCGTTCGGCGGTTTCCCCGTACCGGAGGGTGGGTACAACGTCCCTCGGCCCACGAACGGGCCCGTTGGTAACGACAAAGGGAGACTTCATGGGCTACGGAATCGGCGGCGTGCTGATCTTGATCCTGGTGATCCTCGCGATCATCTACTTCGCCAAGCGCGTCTGACTCTGACGACTCGCCGAGCACGCAGCGGTCCCGGGCCCATGGCCCGGGACCGTTCGCGTCAGGACCGCCATGTTGAACCTGAACGACGGGGTGGCGAACCCCCTCGAGATGTCCTCTCGGGCGACTTCGCTGGCTAGCCTCAGCGCCGCTCGCGGCGGTGCTCACGGCCCGAGCGCCGGGCTCGATCCGGGCACCCATCCGTCGCCGCAACGTCGCCGCGACCAGACCATGGAGAAACTGTGAACGTATCGCTGCTCGGTTCCGAAGGCGGCTGGCAGGACTTCACCCTCAGAGGCGGCGAGTGGGCCGTGCTCATCGCCTCCGTCGCCGCAGCCGTCCTCGCCATCGCCGTCGGCTTCTACCTTGCTCGTGCCGTGCTGGCCGAGGATGAGGGAACGCCCCGCATGCGGGAGATCGCCGCGGCGATCCAGGAAGGCGCGCTGGCGTACCTCAAGCGCCAGTTCAAGACGATCGCCGTGATCGTCGTGCCGTTGGCGGCGATCGTGTTCCTGACGTCGACGGAGATCGTGCGTACCGACGAGTCCGTCGCCTTGAGCTTCGCCCAATCGGGGCTGTGGCGGACCCTGGCGTTCATCCTCGGCTGCTTCGCCTCCGGCCTGACCGGCTACATCGGCATGACGTTGGCCACTCGCGGCAACGTCCGCACGGCCGCCGCCGCCCTGACCGGCTCGATGCCGCGGGCGCTGACGATCGCCTTCCGCACCGGCGGCGTCGCCGGCATGTTCACGGTCGGCCTGGGTCTGCTCGGGGCGACGCTGATCATCATCCTTTTCCAGAACACCAGCTCGGCGATCCTCATCGGGTTCGGCTTCGGCGGCTCGCTGCTGGCCCTGTTCCTGCGCGTCGGCGGCGGAATCTTCACGAAGGCGGCCGACGTCGGTGCTGACCTCGTCGGCAAGGTCGAAGCAGGCATCCCGGAGGACGACCCGCGCAACCCGGCCACGATCGCCGACAACGTCGGCGACAACGTCGGCGACTGCGCCGGCATGGCCGCCGACCTGTTCGAGAGCTACGAGGTCACGCTCGTCGCCTCGATCATCCTCGGCGTCGCCGCGTTCAACTCCGTCGGCATGAACCCGGCACTCGGTCTCGTGTTCCCCCTCGCCGCCCGCGCCATCGGCGTCATCGCCTCGATCGCCGGCGTGTTTGCCGTCAAGGCGAAAGAGGGCGAGACGAACGCGCTGAAGCCGATCAACAAGGGCTTCCTCGTCGCCGGGACGCTGACGTTGGTCGGCACGCTGCTCGTGGCCCTGCTGTACGTCGGCAACGACACCACGGTGGACGGCGAGACCGTCACGACGAACGCCGGCTGGAAGGTATTCGGTGCGGTGGCCATCGGCCTTGTCCTCGCCCAGCTCGTCAGCCGCCTGACCGAGTACTACACCGGCACCGAGTACGGGCCGGTGAAGGAGATCGCCGAGTCGTCGGAGACGGGCCCGGCCACGGTCGTGCTGTCAGGCACGGCGAGCGGCCTCGAGAGTTCGGTCTACGCCGTCATCGCCATCGCCATCGCCATCGGCGTCTCGCTGGCCCTCGGCGGCGGCAACCTGACGTTCTCGCTCTACCTCATCGCCCTCTGCGGCATGGGCATGCTCGCCACCACTGGTGTGATCGTCTCCGAGGACACATTCGGGCCGGTCAGTGACAACGCCGCCGGCATCGCCGAGATGTCGGGCGAGTTCCACGGCGAGCCGGAGCGGATCATGGTCAGCCTCGACGCTGTCGGCAACACCACGAAGGCGGTGACGAAAGGGTTCGCCATCGGGTCGGCCGTAATCGCCGCGGTTGCCCTGTTCGCCAGCTTCATCGAGACGGCTGGTGACGAGCTGGGCACGGTCGCCGACAACCTCGCCGACGGCGTGCTACGGGTGCCCGAGTTGGCGATCAACGTGGCCGAGCCGAAGATCTTCATCGGTCTGCTGATCGGCGGCGCGGTGCCGTTCCTGTTCTCAGCACTGGCCATCCGCGCCGTCGGGCGCACGGCTGGCGTCGTCGTGCAAGAGGTGCGTCGCCAGTTCGCCGACGGCAAGATCATGGCCGGGACCAAGGCCCCGGACTACGGCCCTGTCATCGACATCTGCACGGCCGCCTCACTGCGTGAGTTGGCGACACCTGCGTTGCTCGCCGTGCTCACGCCAGTCGTCGTCGGCTTCGGCATCGGCTGGCAGGCGCTCGGCGGCTTCCTCGCCGCGGTGATCCTCACCGGGCAGCTGATGGCTGTGTACCTCAGCAACTCCGGTGGCGCGTGGGACAACGCCAAGAAGTACATCGAGGACGGCCACCATGGCGGAAAGGGGTCCGAGGCGCACAAGGCGGCGGTCATCGGCGACACCATCGGCGATCCGTTCAAGGACACCGCCGGCCCGGCGCTGAACCCGCTGATCAAGGTGATGAACCTCGTGTCGCTGCTGATGCTGCCGGCGATCCTGAACTTCGAGATCGAGGACAACAGCCTGCGCTTCCTCGTCGCCGGGCTCGCCGCCGTGGTCCTCATCGCCGCCATCGCCTACTCGTCGCGCAAGTCGCCCGGCCTCGCTGCGGCGTCCGCGCCGCCGGCAGGCGCGACGACGAGCGACACCGTGCAGACCGTCCCCGGAGCCTGATGCTGGCGGCGCTGTTCGCCCTCGGGCCGGACTTCTTGCAGCCGGAGTGGTGGTTCGACAAGGCCGGCGCCGCCGCGCTGCCCGTCGTCACGGCGATCGTGTTCGCCGAGTCCGGCCTCTTGATCGGGTTCTTCCTTCCCGGCGACTCGCTGCTGTTCTTCACCGGGTTCCTGACGTCGTCGGCGGCCGCTAACGAGGCCCCGTTCGACGAGTTCGCCCGGAACATCCCCAGCCTGCCGATCGTGCTCGTCTGCTTGGCCGTGGCCGCCATCGCCGGCGACCAGGTCGGTTACATGTTCGGCAAGCGCGTTGGCCCGGCGCTGTTCACGCGCCCGAACTCGCGCCTGTTCAAGCAAGAGAACGTCGTCAAGGCGCACGACTTCTTCGAGAAGTACGGGCCGAAGTCGCTCGTGCTGGCCAGGTTCATTCCCATCGTGCGCACGTTCACGCCGATCGTCGCCGGCATCGGCCAGATGCGCTACCGCACGTTCCTCACGTACAACGTGCTCGGCGGCCTGTTGTGGGCGGTCGGGGTCACCTCCCTCGGCCACGTGCTCGGCGAGTTCCAGTTCATCCGCGACAACATCGAGCTGGCCATCGTCGCCGTCGTCGCCCTCTCGCTGCTGCCGGTATTCATCGAGCTGTACCGCGCCCGCCGCCATCGCCACCCCGGCACGCCCTTGGCCGAGGCGATCCAGGAGATCGACGCGACGCTGCACGAGGACACGCCGAGCGAGAGCTGAGCGAATCGCCGCCGGATTGCCGGCGCGGCGAGGCGTAGGTTCGCTCCATGGAGCGCCACGCCGGTTTCGTCGACGCGCTGCTCGCCGCCCCGCTCGGCGTGGCCTGGCTCGGCGCGCTGGAGGCCGAGTTCCGCGATGATGTCCCGCTGGGGGTGTTCCCCGAGAACAGCCGGCCAGGGGCGATCGGCGCGGCGGCCGACGCCGTTCGCGCCCGCCCGCTCGGCTGCGCGCTGGCGATCGCCGTCGACGCGTCGTACATATACGTCGGGCCGATGCCGTCGGCGGCGGCGAATGGCCGACGGAGGGGTTCTTCACCATGCCCCGGTTCCGTGACTACGACTCGGTGTATGCGGCTGGCCAGTTCACCTGCGCCGGCCTGTGGACCGTGTCCGACCCGCCCGCCGAGGTGCACGGCAGCCTGGGTGGAGGTCTGGGAGATGGATCCCGAGCCGGTGAGCCGTTGGCGGCTGCCGGTGCAGCCCGGATCGCGCATCTTCGAGATCCACCGTCCGCAGGACTGGGCTGCGCTCGTCGCCCGCTGCCCGGCTGCGGCCCGTGCGAATCACGAGGAGTGGGAGCTGCCGGGTCGCCAGCACGAGCCGGGGGGGCTCGCCCCGCTGGCAGCGATACCCGGGCCAGCGCGCCGCGCAGACCTCGATACGCCGCCATGTCGTGCCGGACTGGGCGCAGGTGGCGGCCGCGTTCGACGGCGTCCATCTGTCGTGGGCCGGGTTCCGACGAGCGAGGGATGCGTGAGCGACCTCGGCGGCGGCGACGTCGCCATGCTCCGCTACTGGTTCAGCGAGCGCACGCACTGGCTGGCGGACGTGTTCGGCGCGCCGCAGCCGATGGAGGCGCCGCAGCTCGGCGCCGACGGTTACCCGAGTGGCGTGGACGTGCGGGTCGACGGCGCACGCCGCCGCCGCGA
>JALZMG010000031.1 GCA_030858325.1 Actinomycetota bacterium
CCGGCGATGCTCAACAGCCAGTTGTTGCTGGGGGTGCGGAACTCGTACTCGACGCCGTTCTCGCGCAGCGTCGCCTCGTCGGCCTCCGAGAGTGCCCGCTCACCACCACCGGTCGTCGTGAACTCGGTGCCGTCCTCCAGCGTGCCGGCGATCGAGCCGGTCGAGTTGTTGATGACGACGGAGGCCACTTCGCCGTCGGTGACGCGCTGCATGAAGTCCGTGTAGGTGACCTTCTCGCCGCTCTCGTCGGGCCAGAAGCTGGGCAGCATCAGCGCCAGTGCGAGCACGCCGAGCAGCACCCACATCGTCCATCGCGGCCAGTTGCCCGGACGGCGCAGCCCGCCGCCACCCTCGCCCGGAGGGTTGGGACGCTGGTCGTTCGGGCGCTGCTGACCGCGACCGCGGCCGGGCGGCGGCGGTGGGGGAGGCGGCGGCAGGTTGCTCATCGGATCATGCTACGGCCTGGTCGCTCGCGCTGGTCGTCGCATCCACGCCCGCGACGGTGCAGTCGCGTACGCTCGCCCGCCGTGTCGATGCTGACCCGCCACTGCTCCCGGCCGGGGTGCTCGGAGTGGGCCACGGTCACGCTGACGTACCAATACGGCCGGTCGCAAGTGTGGCTCGACGACCTGCGCGAGGACCGCGATCCGCACGCCTACGACCTCTGCCGCCGCCACGCCACGCGCCTGTCCGTGCCCCAAGGCTGGCACGTCGCCGACCGCAGAGCGGCGACCCAGCTCGCGTTGCTCGCCGGCTGAGGGTGGCGCCGAGTCGCGCGAAGACTGGCGACGCGATCCACGCCCGCAATCTCCGAGTCTGCCGACGTGGTGCGCGCCGACCCGGATCGCGTCGCCAGCGGATCCGGGTCGCCGGGCGGATCGCCGAACCCACGACCTAGCGTGGCTGCGGTGCCGGTGCCTTCGTCTCGACGGGCGACGCTGCGCGAGGCGGGGCGCGCCGTGGACGTGCCGGTGGCGGTCGTCACGTGGCTCGCCGCCTTCTTCGTCGGCCAGACGATCTCGGCGCTCGTCACCAGCACGGCGGGTGTCGACGACGCCGATCTGATCCCGATTCCCACCTTGTTCGCCGCCGTCGTGGCGACCTGGGTCGCCTACATCGCCGGCGCCTGGTACGCGTCGATGCGCGCCGGCTCCGGGGACCCGGTCGAGGACTACCGGCTGCGATTCGGGCTGTTCGACCTGGTCGGCGTCCCAGTCGGCGTGCTGACGCAACTCGTGCTCGTGCCCGTCGTCTACCTGCCGTTGATCCGGCTGTGGCCGGACGTGTTCACCGACGAGCGGCTGGAGGAGACGGCCCAGCGACTCGTCGATCGCGCCGACGGCGCCTCCTTCGTACTGCTCGTCGCGATGGTCTGCATCGGCGCGCCGATCGTCGAGGAGATCGTGTACCGCGGCATGATCCAGGGCTCCCTCGCCGCACGCATCGACCAGAAGGTGGCGTTGCTCGCGGCGACGACGTGGTTCGCGCTCATCCACTTCCGTCCCGTCGAATACCCGGGCCTGTTCGTGTTCGGGCTCGTCGCCGGCGCCTCCTTCTTGGCCACGGGACGGCTGGGCACGGCGATCGTCACGCATGCCGCGTTCAACGTCACCGGCCTGGCGCTCGCCATCCTGGCGACTGCGCGCGTGTGACGGGCGATCGGCGGTTCGTGCTGGCAGAATCTGCACTCGTCATGTCCGAGCCCGACTCCTCTCCCCATCGCGCCGGTGATGCCGGGCTGGCCGTGATCGATGTGCCGAGCACGCCGACGCGCCGGCCCGGCGACGTGCCGCTCGACGACGACGACCGCGGCGACGACGGCCGCGACGACACGACCGAAGGCGACGGTGACCGGACGGTTCCGCCGGGGCGCCAGCCATCCGTGATGGCCAAGATCTGCCGGCGGATCGTGCGGCGACCCGTCGAGTGGGCGCGCGCTCCATGGCCGGCGCCGCGCATCGTCACCACGCTGACGGCCGTCGTGGCGTTGGTGTTCACGACGATCGTGATGATGAACGTCGGCCACTTCAACCCGCTGAACCCCCGGTCCGACCTGGTCTTCGACAACAACACGCCGACCGGCGGCGACATGGGCGCGCACGTGTGGGGCCCGGCGTTCCTGCGCGACCACCTCCTCCCGAATCTGCAACTCAGCGGCTGGAGCATGGACTGGTACGCGGGCATGCCGGTGTACCGCTTCTACATGGTCGTCCCTGCGCTGGCCATCGTCGCGCTGGACGCCGTGCCGTTCATGCCGTACGGCGTGGCGTTCAAGCTCGTCGCCATCTCCGGCCTCTTGGCGCTGCCGCTGTGCTGCTGGGCGTTCGGTCGCCTGGCCCGCTTCCGCTACCCGATGCCCGAACTGTTCGCGTTCGCCGGGATGGCGTTCGCGTTGCAGGAGAGCTACAGCATCTACGGCGGCAACCTGCAGTCGACGATGGCCGGCGAGTTCTCGTTCTCCATCGCCCTCAGCCTGTGCATCCTCGGTCTCGGCCTGCTCGCCCGCGGCATGGAGACGGGGCAGTACCGCAGTTGGGCGGCGATCGCCCTCGCCCTCGCCGTCGTCAGCCACGGCATCGTCGCCATCTACGCTGCGTTCGCCGCGCTGATCGTCGTCGCCGTCAACGTCGACAGCCTCAAACGTATGTGGTACGGGGCCTGCGTCGGTCTCGGCGTGATCCTCCTCTCGGCGTTCTGGATCGGTCCGTTCGTCGGCAACCACGCGTACATGACGGACATGAAGTACGGGGCCAGGCCCGACGGCGCGGCCGACTCGTTCTGGGACCTCTTCTTCCCCTTCGCCGCGCCGCTCGACTTCCTTGTCACCGGGTTCGCCGTAATCGGCTTCGTCGCCTGCATCGCCAGGCGTCATGTCAACGGCGCCGCCCTCGGCGTCATCGCGCTCTTGACCGTCGCCGGCGTCTACATGACCCAGGACAGCCTGCCCGTGATCGGCCTGCTCTGGAATCCCCGGCTCCTGCCGCTCCTGTACTTCGTCGAGTTGCTGTTGATGATGGTCGGCATCGTCGAAGTGGCCGGCGTCGGCGTGGCGATCTGGCGCAACCGCACGGCGAGCGAAACACCGGGCGTCGTCACCGGCGCGGCGACGTTCGGCGCCACGGCGCTCGTCGTCGCGCTGATCTTCGGCTTCTTCTACGAGTCCCTGCCGTTCGGCGGGCAGCGCACCGAGCACGGTCAGACCGTGTACGCGTGGGGGCCGTTGCGCAAGCTCGCCCATCCTGACAACACCGACTCCTATCAGCGGGCGCGCGGCCCCGGCTGGGCCAAGTACAACTTCAACGGCTACGAGGGCCGCCCGAAGTACCCCGAATACCACGACGTGGTGCAGACGATGGAGCGCATCGGCACCACGAACGGCTGCGGGCGGGCCACGTGGGAGAACAACGGCGACAACGGCGAGTACGGCACGACGATGGCGCTGATGCTGTTGCCGTTCTGGACCGACGGCTGCATCGCGTCGATGGAGGGCCTGTTCTTCGAGGCCTCCGGCACGACCCCGTACCACTTCCTGACGACGGCGGCGATGTCCAAGCAGAGCTCCAACCCGGTCCGCGAACTGCGCTACACGAACAACGACGCCGACGTCGGCGTGCCCCACCTCCAGAAGCTCGGCGTGCGCTACGTGATGGTGCGCACCGACGAAGCCAAGCGCGAGGCCGGTGGACACGACGACCTGACACTGCTCGACACCGTCGGGCCGTGGGAGATCTACCAGGTCGCCGACGCCGACGTCGTCGTGCCGCTCGCCGTGCAGCCGATCGTCGTCGACGGTCGCCCCGGTGACCAGCGCGAGCGCAACCTCGAGCTGGGCACGTCGTGGTTCCAGCAGCCAGACGAGTGGGCGGCGATCCCGGCCGACGACGGCCCCGACAGCTGGCAACGTGTCGAGGCGGTCGTCGACGAGAGCCGCCTCGTGCCGGACCCCAGCCGCTCGGCCGACGATCCAGACACGCGCGGGAAGCAGGTCGACATCGTCGTGCCGGCGCAGCCGATCGAGGAGGTCGTCCTGCCGGCGGTCGAAGTGAGCGACGTCGAGATGGAGCAGCAGGCGCTGTCGTTCCGCGTCGACCAGATCGGCGTGCCCGTGCTCGTCAAAGTCAGCTACTTCCCAAACTGGGCCGTCGACGGCGCCGACGGCCCGTACCGCGTGGCCCCGAACTTCATGGTCGTCGTGCCGACCCAGCAGGACGTCCGGCTGCATCACGATCGCAGCGGCTCGGACCTCTTCTTCTACGCGCTCACGCTCGCCGGCATGGCCATGCTCATCGTCTTCCGCCGCCGCGGCGACCTCAATCTGACGACGCCGTTCCGCCGCTTCGCCCCCGCCGCCGTCGGCGCTCCTGTCACGTCCGGCGCCGCCGACACAGCGGTGACGGACGTGGCCGCCGCCCCGGTGGACGGCTCCACCGACGCGCTCGACGATCCGGGCGATGGCGAGATCCCGCCGGACGACGAGTTGCGCTGGCAGCCGCCAGCGGACCAGGAGGACGGGCGGCCACCTTCCTCCGACAAGCGCGGCACGTGGGGGTAGCGTGATGCACCGCCATGTCCGCACTTGATCAGATCGTCAAGGCGTACGACATCCGAGGCACCGTCCCGGATCAGTTCGACGCCACCATCGCCCGCGCCCTCGGGGTCGCCTTCGCCCGCTACGCACCAGGCGACGAGATGCTGGTCGCCCGCGACATGCGCCCGTCCGGCGAGGCGCTCGCCGCTGCGTTCACGGACGGCGTGCTCAGCCAGGGCATCGACGTCGTCGACATCGGGCTGGCCTCGTCCGACCTGCTGTACTTCGCCTCCGGCTCGCTCGATCGAGCCGGGGCCATCTTCACGGCGTCGCACAACCCCGGCCAGTACAACGGCATCAAGATGTGCCGCTCGGGCGCGCGACCGATCGGGCCTGACGGGCTCGGAGAGATCAAGGCGATGGCCAGCACCGTGCTCGACGGCCACGGCCCGCCCGATGCTCCTCGTGCCGGCACGAGGAGCACTGCCGACTTGCTGGCACCGTTCGTCGACCACGTGACGTCGTTCATCGACGTCGACAGCATCCGCCCGATGCGTGTCGTCGCCGATACGGCCAACGGGATGGGCGGCCTCGTCGTCCCTGCCGTGTTCGAGCGCCTGCCCGGTGTCGAGCTGGAGGTGATGTACGGCGAGCTCGACGGAACGTTCCCCAACCATCCTGCCGATCCGCTGCAGCCGGCCAACCAGCGCGACCTGCGCGCCCGCGTGACGGCCGGCGGGTTCGACGTCGGGCTGGCCTTCGACGGTGACGCCGACCGCGTGTTCGTCGTCGACGAGGGCGGCGTCGGGCTGTCGGGGTCGACGACGACGGCGATGCTCGCCGCGGCCACGCTGCGTGCCCATCCCGGCGCGACGATCCTGCACAACCTGATCTGCTCGCGCGCCGTGCCGGAAGTCATCACCGAGCACGGCGGCGTGCCCGTGCGCACGCAGGTTGGCCACTCGTTCATCAAGCAGGTCATGGCCGATACGGGTGCGGTGTTCGGTGGCGAGCACTCTGCGCACTACTACTTCGCCCGCAACTACCGCGCCGACAGCGGCCTCATCGCTTCGGTGCTCGTGCTCGAGGAAGCAAGCCGGGTCGGCCAGGAGTTGTCGGTCGTGCGTAAGCCGTACGAGCGCTACTTCCAGAGTGGGGAGATCAACACCCATGTCCTCGACGCGACCGCGGTCATAGCTCACGTCAGCGCGGCGATGTCCGTGTACGCGCAGGACGATCTCGACGGGTTGACGGTCGACGCCGGGACGTGGTGGTTCAACCTCCGCCCGTCGAACACCGAGCCGTTGCTCAGGCTCAACCTGGAAGCCGACAACCGCGACGAGTGCGAGACACACGTCGCCGAACTGCTCGCATTGATCACCAGCGTCTGACCGGAGTACGAATGCCTCTCGACCCCAGCCTGCTTGCCATCCTCGCCTGCCCTGAGGACAAGGGCCCGCTCTACTACATCCCCGATCTCGACATCCTGTACAACCCTCGCCTGCACCGCGCCTACGAGGTCAAAGACGGCATCCCCGTGATGCTCGTCGAGGAAGCCCGCGTCGTCGACGACGCCGAGCACGAGCGGCTGCAGGCGCGCATCGACGGCGATCCCATCGCCCCCACGTTCTGAGAGGACCGTCATGACATCCACGCTCGCCGCGCGCAAGGACTATCGCGTCGCCGACTTGACGCTGGCCCCGTTCGGGCGCAAGGAGATCCTCCTCGCCGAACACGAGATGCCCGGCCTGCGCGCCCTGCGTGCGGAGTTCGGGGCGTCGAAGCCGCTGTCCGGTGCGCGCATCTCCGGGTCGCTGCACATGACGATCCAGACGGCCGTGCTCATCGAGACGCTGGTCGAGCTGGGCGCCGAGGTGCGCTGGGCCAGTTGCAACATCTTCTCCACCCAGGACCACGCCGCCGCCGCGGTGGTCGTCGGGCCGCACGGAACGGCCGAGAATCCGCAGGGCGTCCCGGTGTTCGCCTGGAAGGGCGAGACGTTGGAGGAGTACTGGTGGTGCACGGACCAGATGATGACGTGGCCCTCCGCGAACGGCGCCGCATCCGACGGGGCGAACATGATCCTCGACGACGGCGGTGACGCCACGCTGCTGTTGCACAAGGGCGTCGAGTACGAGAAGTCGGGCGAGGTACCGGATCCGACGTCGGCATCCAACCCCGAGCTGGCGATCGTGCTCGGGCTGTTGCAGCGCGGGCTGCGCCAGGATCCGACGAAGTGGACGCGCATGGCCGCGCAGATCAAAGGCGTCACCGAGGAGACGACGACCGGCGTCAAGCGG
>JALZMG010000213.1 GCA_030858325.1 Actinomycetota bacterium
GTGGTGCTGACGAGGCACCGATCGTGCGTGCCGCCCGCCTCCGGTTGACGATCAGCACGGCGACGCCGAACGCAACGACGAGCGCGATCAGGACGAGGTAGATCCACTCCATCGCCGCTCGACGCTATCGACGCCGCGAAGACCCCGAACTGTCCTTTCGAACCGGCCCGAACGGGCCGGTCGGAAAGGACAGAACGCTCTTGTTCGTCAGACGCCGGCGGGTTCGGCGACGCGCTCGACGATCACCCGGGACGAGCCGCCGGGTTGCATCGTCACGCCGAGCAGGCTGTCGCCGGCCTCCATCGTGCGCTTCTGGTGGCTGACGATCAGCAGCTGCGCTTCCCGGCGGAACTCGCCGAGCAGGCCGAGGAAGCGGTGCAGGTTGACGTCGTCGAGCGCCGCTTCCACCTCGTCCATCACGTAGAACGGCGACGGCCGGCTGCGGAAGACGGCGAACAGAAACGCCAGCGCCGTCAGGCTGCGCTCGCCGCCGGACAAGAGCGACAGCTTCTTCACGTTCTTGCCGCTCGGCTTGGCCTCGACCTCGATGCCGGTGTTCAGCATGTCGTCGGGGTCGGTCAGCACCAGCCTCCCGCTGCCGCCGGGGAAGAGGCCATCGAACAGCGTCGAGAAGTTCGTGCTGACGTCGACATAGGCGGCGGCGAACACCGACTGGATCTCCTCGTCGACGGCCCTGATCACGCGGCTCAGCTCCCGACGCGTCGTGCGCACGTCTTCCAGCTGCTCCTCGAGGAAGCCGTGGCGCTGCTGCAGCTCCGTGAACTCCTCCAGCGCAAGCGGGTTGATCGGCCCGAGCAGGCGGACCTCCCGATCCAGCTCGCGCACCCTGGCCTGGGCCGACACTCCCTCCGGCAGGGTCGGCGCGGCGGCCGCCTCGGCCATCTCCGGCTCCATGTCGAGATCGTGGCGCAGCAGCTCGACGGCAGACTCGAGGCGCAGGCGCGCCTCGGCCTCTTCGATCTCGGCGCGGCGGGACCGCTCGCGCGTCTCGTCCAGCGTCCGCTCGGCGGCGACGCGGGCCGAACGCAGCCCGTCGAGGTGCGTCGACAGCGCCCGCACGTCTTCGCTCTGGCGACGCCGGCGCTCGACGAGCTCGCCGTGATGGGCGTCGAGGACGTGGCGGTGAGCATCGACGAACGTCCCCAGCCGGTCGAGCGCGACCAGGGTTCGTTCGACGGCGACTCTTCGTTGCGCAGCGTGGATGCGCGCCTGCGCGTCCGCCGCCAAGCGGCGGTCGATCTCCTCGATTCGCCGCTCGAGGTACTCCGCACGGTCGCCCAACCCACCGGCACGTACCTCCAGCTGGCGGCGGCGATCGGCAAGCACGGCGGCCTGAGCATCGAACTGCACGCGCACGTCACGCCGCTGGCGCGCCGCATCGGCCTCGGCGACCTCGCCTGCTTCCAGCTGAGGCACGAGCCGCTCCAGCTCGCCGAGACGCATCCGTTGCGCGTCGAGGTGAACGGACAGCTCCGTCACTCGCCGCTCGAGCGGCTCGAACTCGGCCCGGGACTCCCCACGCTCGGCCATGGTCCGCGCCAGCTCTTCGACGGCAGCGGTGAAGCGGGCGTCGTTGGCCTCGAGCTGCGCGCTCAGCTCACCGTGCGCCGTGCGCAGTTCGGGCAGCCGAGCTCTCGCCGCCTCCATGTCGGAGGTACGCGAGTCAAGGAGCGTCGCCGCGTCCGCCGCTCGCGTGACCGCGTCGTCGAGAGCGGCGGCCGTGATCCCGCCAGCGGCGGCAACGCCGAGGCGCCAACCGGTGCGATCCAGACGGTCCCCGTGGGCGGTGACCACCACGGCGTCCGCATCGGCCTGGGCGATGCGCACGGCCTCGTCGAGCGTGTCGACCCTGGTCGCCGCGGCCAGCAGCGCATCCAGCAACGGGTCGAGCTGTGCGTCGGTCGCCGTGACGTGCGGCCTGACCGCCTCCCCCGCAGGCGGCGCAGGCCGCGACGGGGGCATGGGCAGACCGAGCGCCAGCACGGCACCGGTCGTGTCCGAGTTGCGCAGGGCGTGCAGCGCGCGCACTGCACCCTTGGCGTCGGCGACGACGACTGCGCTCAGTGCCTCGCCCAGTGCGGCTTCGGCTGCCGGCTCCCAGCCGGCATCGATGCGCACCAGGTCGAGCAACGTGCCGAGCACGCCGTCGAAGTTGGCCAGACGCGCCGCGCCGGCCCGGGCGTGGGCGGCGTCGAGTGCGAGCTGTAACGCCTCGACACGTGCGGCCAATCCGCCGGCCAACTCCACGGCTTCCTGGCGCAACGCCTGGGCGGACTCGACCGCGGCTGCGGCGTCGGCGAGCCGGGACGAGCTGGCCTCGATCTGCGCCGTGAGCGGTCCCTCGACGAGCTCGGCTGCGTCGCACTCGCCGCGCTGCGTCTCGATACGCGCGTCCAGCTCCACGATCCGGGCGGCCAGCTCGTCGCGCCGGCGGCCGGCCTGGACCAACTCGTGGCCTCCCCGCTCGGACGCCGCGCGCACGGACCGCAGCTCGCCACGCACTTCGGCCGCCGCGCTCGACGCGCTGGTCGACGGTGACAGGTCCAGCTCGCCGAGCGTGCCGTCGCGCTCGGCGGCGAACGCCGCCTCGTCCAGCTCCAAACGCTCGGCGTCGGGCTGCAGTGCACTGAGGTCGGCGCGCACGCCGTCCAACTCCTCGCGGGTGCGGGCGGCGTCGTGCTCGAGGCTGGCGACGACGCCGGCGTCGAGCAGCTGCCCTCGGTCACGCTCTGACGCCCGGCGCCGTTCGACGATCAACGCGGCCAGGCCACGGGCGCGCTCGCGCAACGCCTCGACGTGACGCAACCGGTCGGTGACATCGTCGGCGCCACGGGCGGTCAACTCGGCGCCGACCGTCAGCACCTCGGTATCCAGCTGCGCCAGCTGCGACTTCAGATCGGTCTCCGCTCCGCCGGCGTCGAGCTTGGCCGCGGCGAGCGCAGTCAGCTTCGTGCGCAGTGCGGCGATCTCCCGCCCGGCCACGAACACACGCAGCGTCGTCAGCTCGCCGATCAGCTCACCGTGGCGGCGGGCGGCAGCGGCCTGGCGTTCCAGCGGGCGCAGCTGGCGGCGGACCTCGCGCAGCAGATCCTGCACGCGCAGCAGGTTGGCCTCGGTGGCGTCGAGGCGGCGCTCGGCTTTCTCCTTGCGCTTGCGGTACTTGAGGACCCCTGCGGCCTCCTCGATGATCGCCCGCCTGTCCTCCGGGCGGGCGTTGAGCACGGCGTCGATCTGCCCTTGGCTGACGATGACGTGCTGCTGGCGACCGACGCCGGCGTCCGAGAGCAGTTCCTGCACGTCGAGCAGCCGGCACGGCACGCCGTTGATGGCGTACTCACTGTCGCCCGTGCGGAACAGCGTCCGGCGCACTGTGACCTCGCTGAAGTCGATGTTCAACAGGCCGCCCGAGTTGTCGATCGTCAGGCTGACTTCGGCCCGCCCGAGCGGCGCGCGCGAGGCCGTCCCGGCGAAGATCACGTCGTCCATCTTCTGGCTGCGCACCGAGCTCGGCGCCTGCGCCCCGAGCACCCAGGCGATGGCGTCGACGACGTTCGACTTGCCGGACCCGTTGGGACCGACGACGACCGTGACGCCGGGTTCCAGCTGCAGCGTCGTGGCCTCGGCGAACGACTTGAAACCCTTGAGGGTGAGGGACTTCAGGAACACGGCGGCGCAACGTTACCGGTCACCTCGCGCCCCAGTCAGGGATGCTCGACAGCGCCGACGCGCCCTCGTCGTCGCTGGATCCTGCCTGACGCGCCCTCGCCGGCAATGGCACGGCGGGTAGAGCTCTTGAAGTGGAAGGGCACGAGTCGGCCTACCGGCGTTGGCACCAGCTACAGAAGTGCGTCGAGCGGCCGGCGCTGATGATGCGGTGGATCATGCCGCGGCCACACGTCAGGCAGCGCAGCCCGGCACGGCCGTAGACGCGGTGGTCGTCCTGGTAGGAGCCGCCGGATCCCATCAGATCGACGTACTGGTTGTCGCCGAGTGTCGACCCGCCTGCCCGCACGGACGCTTCGAGGATGCGGTGCATGGCGTCGTGCAGGCGCTGGATGTGGGCTCGGCCGAGCGTGGCGGCGACCCGATCCGGGTGGATGCGCGCGGCATGCAGGATCTCGTCGGCGTAGATGTTGCCGATGCCGGCGATGACATGCTGGTCGAGCAGCAGCGGCTTCATCCGCGACCGCCGCCTGGCCAGTAACCCGCGCAGCGCGCCGACGTCGAGCACGTCGCCCAGCGGGTCGACGCCGAGACGGGCCAACTCCGGCAACTCGACGGCGACGTGGTCGGGGTCGAACACGACGACCTCGCCGAACGTGCGCGGGTCGACGAACCACAGCTCGTGCGGCGAGCCCCTTCCGGGCGGCGGCGCCAACGTCATCACCACGTGCGTGTGCGGGGGGCGGATCGCGCCGACGGGCGCCAACAACAACTGCCCAGTCATCCGCAGGTGGACCATCACGGTGTCGCCCGTGTCGAGTGGCAGCAGCAGGTACTTGCCGCGCCGCCGCGCGTCGAGGAACGTGGCGTCGGTAAGCCCGTCGATGACCTCGCGCGCCGATGTCCGCCGCACGGTGCGCTCGCGGCCGACTTCGACACTCGTCACCCGGTGGCCGACCACCCGCACGGCCAGGCCGCGGCGGACGGTCTCCACCTCCGGCAGCTCGGGCATCTACCCGGCAACCTCGTCGGCAACCTCGTCGGCAACCTCGTCGGCGACGTCGTCCGCGTCGATCGTCGCCGCCAGAGCGTCGGCCGCGGCCAGCGCGGCCGCCTGCTCGGCCGCCTTCTTCGAGCGGCCCGTGCCCTCACCGGCGACGCGCCCGTCGATCATCGCCGCGGCGAAGAAGTGCTTGGCGTGGTCGGGTCCCTCGGAGCGGCTGGCATACAGCGGCACGCCGAGCCCGGCGCGCACGGCCAGCTCCTGCAGCCGCGACTTGTTGTCGAGGAAGTCGAGACGAGCAGCGATCTCCTCCAGTCGCGGGCCGACGATGCGCTCGACGAGGTCGTAGGCGGCCGCCGAACCACCGTCGACGTAGACCGCGCCGATGACGGCCTCCAGCGCGTCGGAGAGGATCGACGGCTTCTCCCGACCGCCGGCGGCGTCCTCGCCGCGGCCGAGCAGCAGAAACTCGCCGAGTCCGAGCTGCTGCGCGACGTCGGCCAGGGCGAGCGCGTTGACGACACCTTTGCGGACCCCGGTCAGTGCGCCTTCCGGCAGGTCGTCGAAGCGGCGGAAGGCCAGGTCGGCGACAACCCAACCGAGCACGGCGTCGCCGAGGAACTCCAGCCGCTCGTTGCTCAGGTTGCCGGGATGCTCGGCACACCACGACCGATGGGCCATCGCCCTGGCCAACAGCTCCGGTGCGGCGAACTCGCGCCCGATGCGCGCGGCCAGTTCTGCAACCGGCACCGAGCGGGCGGCATCGACGACCGGACGGCGACGGGTCAGGCGCCCTCCCGCGCCTGCTGGTGGACGTAGTCCACGGCGTCGCGCACGGTCTTCAGGTCAGCGAGGTCCTCGTCGTCGATGCGGAAGCCGTGCAGACGCTCGCCGAGCTCCTCCTCCAATGCCTCAACCAGCTCGATCAGGGCCAGCGAGTCGGCGTCGAGGTCGTCGACGAACGACTTGCCCTCGCTGATCGTGGAGGGCTCGATCTCCAAGATGTCGGCCAACCGGTCACGGACGATCTCGAAGATCTCGTCACGACCGATCGGACCTTCGGCTTGTTGCACGGTGGTCTCGGCAGGCACGGCGACGAGCGTACCGGCCGGGTCGGCCTCAGCCGGGAACGGCGATGGCCCGGCGGATCTCGCCGACGACGTCGTGGTCGACCATCTCCTTGGCGACGTTGATGGCGTTGAACATGGCGGTGGCGCCGGTCGAGCCGTGGGAGATGATGCACACGCCGGCGACACCGAGCAGGATCGCCCCGCCGTACGTGTCGGGGTCGAGCGTGGCGTACAGCGGCAGCAGCGACGGCAGCAGCGCGTCGGCATGCGCCTTCAGCTCGGGCGCGCTGAACGCGGCGAGGATCGCCGTGATGACCGAGCGCATGCCGCCCTCCAGCGCCTTGAGCACCACGTTGCCGGTGAAGCCGTCGGTCACGGCGACGTCGACACGGTCGGACATGATGTCGCGGCCCTCGATGTTGCCGATGAATTCGATGCCCGGCGCGACGGCAAGCAACTCGTAGGTCTCCTTGCGCAGGCTGTCGCCCTTGCCCGGCTCCTCGCCGATCGACAGCAGCCCCACGCGCGGCGAGTGCAGCCCGAAGCGGACACGGGTGTAGATGCTGCCCATCTGAGCGAACTGCACCAGCCAATCGGCCTGCACCTCCGAGTTGGCACCGGCGTCCAGCAGCACGGTCGGCGTCGAGCCTGGAACCGGTATCGGCGTGGCCACGGCCGGCCGATTCACGCCCGTGATCCGCCCCATGCGCAACAACGCGGAGGCCATGGTGGCCCCGGTGTTGCCGGCGGAGATCATCGCCGAGGCCCGGCCGTCGCGCACGGCCTCGGCCGCCCGCACGAGCGTCGAGTCCTTCTTCCGGCGTACGGAGGACGCAGGATCGTCGCTCATGGCGATGACCTCGGCGGCCTCGATCAACGAGACGTCACCGAGCCCTTGCAGACCGGGCGGGCCGACGACGACGACGGGGATGCCTGCTGCTGCCGCCTGCCGGACGCCGGCGAGGATTTCGCCCGGAGCACGGTCGCCGCCCATGGCGTCGACCGCGATGGGCAGCATGGACGAGGTCGCGGAAATGTTCAGGCGACGTCGACGGCGACGCGGTTCTTGTACCAGCCGCACGACGGGCACACGGTGTGCGGCTGCTTGGCGTTGCCACACCGAGGACACACGCTGCGGCTCGGGGCGTCCAGCTTCCAGGCACCGGCGCGACGGCTGCGCGACTTCGACTTCGACTTCTTCTTCTTGGGAACGGCCATCGTGCTCTCCGACGTCTCCAACGAGTCCGGCTGCGGATCGGGCTGTTGCAGGCTAGCGGCGCGCCCCAAATTTCCCGTTCTGTCCTTTGCGACTGGCCCGATCGGGCCGATCAGAAAGGACAGTTCGGCTCAGCCGGGCTGATCGCGGAGCTCGTCGAGCACGGCCCAGCGTTCGTCACGGGCGCTCGTGGTGCACCCGCACGGCCCTTCGGCCAGGTCGGCACCGCATATCGGGCACAGCCCTGGACAATCGGCGCGACAGAGCGGTGCGTCCGGCGGGCCGAGCAGCAGTTCGTCGCGCACGATGGCGGTCAGGTCGACCTGGCCGTTGACCGCATCCACGCGCTCGTCGACGTCGATGCGCAGCGTGTCGGCGAGGGGTCGCAGGCAGCGCCGGCACGTGTCACGCCATGCGACGGCCAACGTCCCGGTGAGGACGATGTCGTCGAGCGTCGACTCCAGCATCAGGTCTACGGCGGCCGGTCCGGACAACCGATCGCCGCGGGCGTCCAGCTCGTCGAGATCCACCACGGTCTCGACCCGGCGAACGGCGCCAGGTTGGCGCAGCAGTTCGGCGACGTTGACGACGAGCGGTCGCACCCGGTCACCGATCCTGATCGAAGAACCCCTTCGTGGGGTCGTCCTCCTCGACGTCGCCGGCGGCGACGGTCATCGCCCCGATCGACAGGCGCTGTCTGCCGGCGCCGACCGTCTTCTGCAGCTTGTCGAGCAGGATCTCGAAGCTGCCGAGGCGCTGGTCGAGGAAGTCCTCGGTCTCGTGGCGCAGACGGCGGGAGTCGGACTCGGCCGTCTCCATCACCTGGCGGGCGCGCTGTTCGGCGGCGCGCACGACCTCCGTGCGCTGCACCATCCGCTCGGCGCGCAACCTGGCCGCCTCCAGCAGTTCGTCGGCCTCGCGCCGTGTCTTGGCCACGAACTCCTGGCGCTCCTTGAGCATCCAGCGGGCCTG
>JALZMG010000068.1 GCA_030858325.1 Actinomycetota bacterium
GAGGCGAACTCGCAGCCGATCGCCCCCCCGCCGATGACGGCGACGCGCGCCGGCACGTGGTCGAGATCGAGCACCTCGTCGCTCGTCAGGATCGGGCCGCCACGCTCGAAGTTGGGGATCAACCGCGGCACGGAACCAGCAGCGAGGATGACCGAGCTGCCCGAGATGTCGGTCGTCGCGCCGTCGGCGGCGGTGACCGTGACGACCTTGTCCGCGCCGAGGCGGCCGACGCCGTTGAACACCTCGACCTTGCGGCCCTTGCACATGGCGGCGATGCCACCGACGAGCCCGGCGACGATCTTCTGCTTGCGTTGCTGGGTCACGGCGAAGTTGACGATCGGCGCGCTGGCGTCGATGCCGAACTCGGCGGCGTGTTGCACGTGGCGGTGGACGGCCGCCGTCTCCAGGAACGCCTTGGCCGGGATACAGCCGCGATTGAGGCATGTCCCGCCGAGCGCGTCCTTCTCGACCAGCGCGACCTTGACACCGGCGGAGGCGGCGTACAGCGCCGCGGAGTAGCCACCTGGGCCGCCGCCGACCACGACGAGATCGAACTGCGCAGCGGTCGTCACTGCGTCAACCGTAGCGCCGGGCCCGATGGGCGCGTTCCGGCGGTCAGCCGCCGACCAGCTCCCAGCGCACCTGCTCGTCGCCGCGCCGGTAGAGCAGCACGCGCGACGTTCCGGGCGCCTGCGGCAAGCCGAACACGAGGTCGCAGCGCTGCGCCGTGACCGTCGTCCCGGCACACGCTGCTGCCCCCGTCGTCGGCGGCAGCGCGGCGCCGGGCACGACGAGTCGGAACTCGTCGATGCCGTCCGGATCGTCGACGCCGCCGACCTCCACGCTGACGACACCACGACCGTCGCGCTCGGCAAAGGCGAGCACCGTCACCGTCAGGTCACCGACCGCAACGACGTCGCCGACCGCGGCAGCACGAGCGGGGTCGTCCTGGGCGGCGACGCGCAGGAGCTGGACGACGCCGGCGGCGAGGATCACGAGCCCACACGCCACTGCCAAGAGCAGCAGCGTCTTCGTGCGCACCGGCCCAGGCTACGGATGACCCGGCGACGTGGCTGTAGATGAACTGAACGGTGGACCGGCCGCGTTGCCCGAGCCGTCCTTTCGAACCGGCCCGTTCGGGGCGGTTCGAACGGACAGAACGGTGTCAGCCGTAGGCGCACTCCAGGAGGCGGTCGAAGTACGCCTCGTCGTCGCTGGCCAGGTACCAATTGCGGCCCTCGAGGCACTGCGGGTGGCTGAGCTCGAGCGGCAGGTCGAACTCGCCGAGCGTGCCGTCGGCGACGAGCGCTTGGAAGCACGGCGCCGCCGGCTCGACGGCGGCGATGAAGTCGGCATCGGCCAACGAGTACAGCTCGCCGCTCCAGTACAGGTCGGCGAGGCCGCACTGCGGAGCGCGCAGGACGACCGGCACCGTCGACGGCGAGATCTCACCGGTCTGCACCAGCGCGTCGTAGCAGGCCGCGGCGTCGGTGCCCGTCTCCGCAGCGAAGCACGTGGCGGCCGCCTCCGAATCGTCGGGGGTCGTGAAGTCCGGGATCGTCAGCGGTGGACCCGAGTCGTCCGGGAACGTGAGATCGGGGACCGTCAGATCGGGGATCGTCAGGTCCGGGACGGTGATGTCCGGGATCGTGATGTCCGGGAAGGCCTCGTCGTCGTCGAGGAACTCGTCGGGGAACGGCGCGACGCCGGGCACACCGGTGATGAAGTCGTCGAACAACTCGGACGACATCTCGACGATCGATTCGATCTCCTCCCGGTCGAACGCGCGGATGACGGCCAGCACCTGCTCGGACAACGTCGCCATCGGGCTGAGGTACCACGAACCGTCGACCTGCTTGACGATGAAGCCGGGGTTCACGTAGTCACCGAACGCCGCCCGCAGCTCCTCGATGAACGACTGCAACTCCTCGCTCTCCTCGCCGAAGATCTCGTCCATCGTCGAGGCATCCTCTGTCAACTCGCACGTGTCGAACGGTTCGCCCTCACCCTCCGGCGGGGTGACCCGCAAGCACCCGTCCTCGAACGCCACATCGGCCGTCTCGCCGTCGACGGTGACCGTTGCCTTGACGGCGGAGATGGAGATCGACCTCGTGTCTCCGTCGCCGGTGACGTCGTAGGCGGGCTCGTCGATGGAGAGCTGCGCGTCGAGCGCGTCGAGCTCGGCCTGGGCCTCGTCGAGGAACAACGGCGCGTACCGTTGCAGCGCCTGGAACTCGTCCGGGTTGAGCGAAGCGATGATCGCCTCGAGGTCGAGCGTTTCGATGCCGCCGATGAACGCGTCGAAGGCGTCCTCCGGGCTGTCCCCGCCGGTCGGCGTCACGCCCTGGGCCGGGATCTCTTCGTCGGTCGACTGCTGGCGCAGCTGTTCGGCAGCCGTGTGGAACAGGCTGACGTACCACCGCCCGTCGTCCTCCACGGCGACCATCGGGAACTCGAACTCGGTCGACTCGGCCTCCTCGACGTCCAGTTCGGACGGCTCGGCGCCGGTGCTCTCCAGCACGAGGTCACCGATGGGCAGATCGTCGCCGTCGAGGGCGGCCGAGGCCCGGCCAGACAGCCGCAACCCGACGATGTCGTCGACGCCGGTCTCCTCGGTGGCGACCTGCTCGTCTTCGATCTTCACGTCGAGACCGCCGACGGCGGACAGGTCGATGTCGTCGCTGACCACCTCGAGGCGACTGAGCTCGTCGGCCAGGTCGGTGGCCGGACCGCGCAACGTGTTGCGCTCACCGGGCAGGAGGACGTCGATCGCTCCGAGCAAGT
>JALZMG010000089.1 GCA_030858325.1 Actinomycetota bacterium
GGCGAGGTCCGTGTTCGTGCGGACGTAGTCCGGCGGCCAGCATCAGGTTGGGAATGCGAGTCGCCGCCTCCGGCCGGTCGCTCCACGACCCGGCGGTGTTGATCAGCAGCGGTTCGAGGTTGGTGGCCGCCGTCGGGTTGGGGAACTCGATCGCCGGATCGAGGAACCAGCGCAGCACGCGCTCCTCGTCGAGCACCGGCTGCGGGCCGTCGTTGAGGTGATCGGCCAGCTGTCCCACACCTCGGTGCGGATCTCCTCCCTGCTGCACCGCGACGCAACCTTGCCCGAGCGCCGGCCCGGCGTCTCCCAGTCGGACACGTCGACGGAGAGGATCCCGCGCACGTTCCCGTCGCCGTACTCACCGATCGCCACGGACGGCCAGAACTGGGCCTGGGAGATCGATGTCAGCGCCCACTCGGAGTCGATGTAGATGGTGTGCCCGTGCACGAGCGGGACGTCAGCGTCGAGGTAGAACAACACGCCGTTCATCCAGCGGGTCACCAGCCGATCGAGGGCCGCCAACCGCGGTTCCAGGCGCCGCAGCTGCGGTCCGGCGACCTGGCGCATGATCTCGACGGGCAACGCGGCGACGTAGTAGTCAGCCGTCACCGTGCCCGCCGGTGTCGTCACGCCGGCGATGCGCTGGCCGTCGACGACGAAACCCTGCACCTGGCAGTCGAGGCGCAGGTCGACACCGAGCCCGCGCAGGTGCTCGACCCACGGGTCGATCCACACGTCGTTGGTCGGCCCGTCGAGCACGCGATCGGCCCGGCCGCCGGCCCGCGTCACGTCGAACAGCAACTGGGCGAGGATCAGGCCACCGGTGCGGGCGCTGATCTCCCTCGCTCGCGCCGCCACCAGCGTGCGCGTCAGCCCGTCGGCGAGGAACGTGCGGAACGCCGGTGAGCGGCGATCGGCGCCGACGAACTGCCACCAGCTCTGCTGCTCCCACTGTCCGAAGCGGCGCTCGTCGCAACTCGTCAGCAGCGTCATGAGACGCTCCATCAGCAGCGCCTGCTCACCGGCCGGGATGCCGAGCGCCGTCGTCCACTCGAACAGGAACCGGCTGACGACGCTCAAGTCGTCGAGCGAACCCGGTCGGTGCGCGGTGCTGATCATCTCGGCCCGTCCGCCGGCGCGAGCGATCATCACCCGCGTCGCCGCCGTCAAGCGGTCGAGCACGCTGCCGCCGGCCAGCGGGATGCGGCTCATCGTGTCGGGGACGTGCCGGTAGAAGCCGGGGAAGAAGCGGAAGCCGTGCTCGGCCGGAAGGTCGCGCCGACCGTCCACGCCGGAACCCGGCACGGGCAGGCTCCTGGCCTGACCACCGGGGATCGTCCTGCTCCAGCACGACGACGTCAAATCCACGCTCGGCCAACTCGTGCGCCGCGGTCAGTCCGGCGACACCGCCGCCGAGCACGGCCACCGTCGTCACAGCGGTGACGCCTCCGTCTGCGTCAGCGACGGGCGGTGCAGCCACGCCGTCAGGTCGGCCGGGGCCAGCGACGTCACGAGCTGTGCATAGCGGCTCTCGTCGCCGGCGTCGAGCAACGCTCGCCACTGCCCGCTCGTGCCGTTGCGGAAGAACGCGGCCGGGTCCCTCCACTGGACGAGACTGGCGCCGGGAACTGTGGTCGTCGCTCGTCGGCGCATCTCCTCGAACGACGCCGCCTTCACGAGCTTCGGCCACCGCGCCGCGGGAACCGTGATCCGGAGACGGTCGGCCAGACCGCGCATTTCCGCCTCCAGGTCGAAGCGCAGGTCGTCGTAGTGCAACAGCACGACGTCCAGCGCGTCGGCGTCCCAGAACGTTCGCAGGTGATGGATCGTGAAGCGCAGCGTGGACACGGTTTCGGTGACGGGCGTCTCGTTCTCCATCCAGTTCCAGAAGCGATCGAGCTCGCCGATGGGGCGATCAGGTGGCGCTTGCGGTGGCTCGAGCTCGACACCGTCGATCTCCGCCGCCGCGGCTCGCGACCGTAGGAGCTCGGCGACGTCGAGGTTGTCCACGTGGTGATCCAGCGACAGCGCCACGTCACGCGGATCGCGCCCGACGCACACGTACGTGACGTCATCGCGAACCGGCAAACCGTCGAGGGGGAGGTGCGTCTTGATGAAGCGACGGTGACGTTGAGCGCCGAGCGTGGCGAAGACCACCTTGCGCGCAGCCGTCGTCATGTCGAGCCACGGCGACAGTGTGGCGAGGGGCGCCGGCAGCACCGGGTCCTGCAAGACGAGCAGCGCGCAGATCATCTGTGTCCACGTCGTGCCGCACTTGGGTGGGGTGGAGATGACGATGTCACCGGCGCGGAACTCGAAGTCGTCCCATCGTGAGCTGTCGCAGACCACGTTGCGGTAGCGCCGCGGCATGATCGGCAGCCTCGCGCAACGGGTGAAGCGCGATCCGGTGATTTCTCGATCGCCGGCGGGCGGCGGCAGATCAATGCCTGCCCGGCTAGAACGAGGCGGTGATGAGTCGGCGGTCATGGTTGCGGCAGGTGCTGCCGTGGTGGGCCGTCGCCGCGCTCGGGGTCGCCTGCGTCGTGCTCGGTGCAGTGCTGACGGCGCGACCCTTGCGCTCGCTGTCCGTGCTCGCGCTCCTCACGGCTGCCGCACTGGTGATCACCGGAATCGGCGAGCTGACCACCGCGGCGGCGGCGCGGCGACCATGGCTCGCCCGCCTCGCCGGCGTGGTCGTCGTCGCCAGCGGCGCCGTCGTCGTGGCCTGGCCGGGCGTCACGATCCTCGTGCTCGCCTTCGCCGCCGGCGTCGGCCTCGTCGTCGGCGGCCTGCTCGATCTGGCCGGCGCGGTGATGCCGCACGCGGATGACCCGGAGCGGCCGCACGCCGGCGACAACAGGTTGATCGTCATCCTCGGCGGGGCAACGAGCGTGATCGTCGGCGTCATTGCGCTGTCGTGGCCGGCCGTGACGGTGCTCGTGCTGGCTGTTGCCTTCGGCCTGCGCACCGTCGTCTTCGGCGTCGGCCTGATCGCCGCCGGCTGGAGGACGCGGCGTTCGTCGAGCGCAGGACATCTTCCCGATCGTCAGACCGGACGGCGCTGGCCGCCGTGGGTGCGCACGGTCGGGACCGTCGCCGCGTTCGTTCTGGCGCTCGCCGGCATGGCCGTCAGCGTCGCCGTACACCGCTCCCAACCGGGCGAGCCGGGCGCGCGTTCTACGTCCCGCCCTCACCGTTGCCCGACGAACCGCTGGGCACCGTCATCCGCCGCGAGGTCGTCACCGGGTTCCAACCCGGGGCCACGACGTATCGCGTGCTGTACCTGTCGACTGGCTTCGACGGCGAGCCGGCGGCGGTGAGCGGGCTCGTGATCGTGCCGGACGGCGCGCCACCGCCCGGTGGGCGCAAGATCGTCGCCTACACGCACGGCACCGTCGGCGTCGCCAGCCGTTGCGGGCCGTCGGTGCAAGGTCCGGAGTGGGGTGAGTTCATGCGCTCGGAGGGACTCGACCGCTTCGTCGGTGCGGGCTACGTCGTCGCCGCCTCCGACTACCAAGGGCTCGGCACGCCGGGCCCGCACCCGTACCTCGTCGGCGAGTCGGGGGCGATGAACGAGCTCGACGCCGTGCGCGCCGCTCGGTCGATCGACGCCGCCGACGCAGGGGCCGACGTCGCCGTGTGGGGCCACTCCCAGGGCGGCCACGTCGCGCTGTTCACCGGCCAGCTGGCCCCGGTGTACGCACCGGAGCTGAACATCGTCGGCGTCGCCGCCGGAGCGCCGGTGCCGGATCTCGTGGAGCTGTTCAAGGTCAACGTCGCCACGACAGTCGGCAAGATCCTCATCTCGATGGCACTGCAGTCGTGGACGGAGGTGTACGACGCCGCGTCGCTCGACCAGATCGTCACGCCGTCGGCGCGCCCCGCCGTGCGGCGGATCGCCCGGAACTGTCTGTACGGCGCAGTGCAGATCATCGGTTCGGTGCCGAGTTCGGCGGCGCTCGGCCTGACGTTCCTCAGCAATCCTCCGTGGGAGACCGAGCCGTGGGCGACGATCGTCACCGCCAACAATCCCGGCCAGGCCGTGCTCGGTGTGCCGGTGTTGCTCACCCAGGGTGCCGATGACGACATCGTCGCTCCGGGTGAGACCGAGGCGCTGGCGCAGCGGATGTGCGCCAACGGCGATCTCGTGCAGTTCGCGACGTATCCCGGTGTCGGCCACATCGACGGAGGGCCGGCTGCCGCAGCCGACGTCGCCGAGTGGATCGGGCAACGCTTCGCCGCGGCGCCGGCGAGCGACACCTGCGGCTGAGCGCCCCGGTTGGCGTTCGCCGCGGGGTCGATGGGAACCTGACTGCGTGCAGCGCTCCCGCTCGTCGTCGGCCGTGCTGATCGTCGCGCTGGTCATGGCCGGCGCCTGCGTGGCGCAGTCGTTCGGACGGTTCACCTATGGCGTCGTCCTGCCGGCCGTGCGCGACGACCTGCTCGGCTCCAACGGTGCCGCCGGGCTGCTGGGGACCGTCAACGTCGGGGCGTATCTGGCCGGGACCGTGGTCGTGGCGAGTGTGTCGACACGCGTCGCGCTGATCACGTTGATCAAGGTCGGTCTGTGCCTGTCGACAGGCGGGCTGCTGCTCGCCTCGTTCGCCACGAGTGCCGTCGTGCTCGGCGCGGCGCTCGTGGCGATGGGACTCGGCGGGGCGGCGATCTGGATCCCCTCGCCGCGAGTGGCATCGGCGGCCTTGCCTCCGCACCGCCGCGGCCTCGCCGCCGGGCTCGTCGGGATGGGCATCGGCATCGGCATCGTCTTCGCCGGGCGCCTGTCGGACACGCTGCGCCACGGCCAGGGTGACGAGTCGTGGCGCGACGTGTACCGCGTCGAAGCCCTGATCGGCATCGGCGTGCTCGTCGCCGCCCTCGTGTTCCTGCGCCCACGTGCTGCCGCCGCCGGGGACGACGACCGCGTCGTTGCGCCCGCTGTTCCTCGCCGCGTCGCCCCTGCCGCGGTTGCGAGCGGCAGCCCGAGCTCCGGGCTGGGTGGGTTCGCCGTCCTCAACCGCATCGACGGGTGGTTGGCGCTGACGCTGGCGTATGCCGCGTTCGGGTTCATGTACCTGCTCGTGTTCGCCTTCCTCGTCGCCCGCCTGGAGGACGACGCCGGGTTCAGCGCTGATCGGGCCTCGGCGATGTTCTCGCTCGTCGGTGTGGCGGCGATCTTCGGCGGCATCCTCCTCGGGCCACTGTCGGACCGCATCGGGCGGCGGGCGACGATGGTCGGCGCGTTCGTGGCGTTCGGCGCATCGGTGCTCGTCATCCTGCCCGGCGAGCAGACTTGGGTGATCGTCGGCGCGATCGGCGTCGGGATGTCGTTCTCCGGTCTGCCGGCGGTCATCGCCGCGTACGTCGTCGACGCCACCGACGCGGCGACGTACGGCCCCGCCTACAGCGCCGCCACGCTGGCCTTCGGCGTTGCCCAGATGGCGGCGCCGCAGGTCGGCGGCCTGATCGCCGACTGGCGCGGCTCGTTCACCGTCGTCTTCGTCATCAGCGCCGCCGTTGCCGCCGTCGGCGCCGTGCTGTCGTCGCGACTGCCAGACACCCGACGGGCGCAGGTACCCACCGTCGAGCCGGTCCTGTGACGATGCCCCCTGGAGTTACTCACTCGCCTGGGGGCGGCACCGCGGGTCTCGCAGTAGCGCGCTCCCGTCGCGTCGCGGGATCAGCACCGAAGTGCGACCGGGGCAAGACGTGATGCAGGTGTTTCGCGGTCTCCTCTGTCACACTTCGCGGCGACTACCCGGCCGCAGCCCGATCTGGAGGCGGATCTGTCGCAGATCTGCGGCAGATCGCGCCGAGAATCCCGAATGGCACGATGCTCGCCCAGATGGCCGACGCCGCGGCGGTGGGGCGTCGTCGGCGCACTCGACGCCCTGTTCCTTTGAGGGCTCTTCGACCGACGCGTGGGCCCCGCGCAGCGCGCAGGCCTCGCGACGGGTTCGACGAGGATCGGCGATCTGTCAGAGACAGACCAGTGCCCCGTCCAGTGTGGTCACGCCGCGTCGACAGCCGCCGACTTCGACGACGGCATCGATGCGAAGCCCTGCGCCAGCGTTCGAATACCACACGGCGAGCACGGCTCCGCCGATCGAGTCGTCGGGGACCTGTGTGAACGTCACCACGAGCGGCGCTCGGGCGAACGCTGTCGGCGTCGCGCGCGTCACGTCGTCGCCGTCGGCGCGCCACGCCGCGTCCACCGCCGCAGACAGCGCCGGCACGTCGGCGGCGCCGATGCTGCTGTAGCGCGCAGTGACGTCCACCGGGTCGAGGAGGTCAGACCCCAACTCCGGGGGCACGAACGTCACGAGCACACTTCGAGGCGGCACGGCCAGCAGCGCCTCGCCGAGGTCCGATTCGGCCCCGAACTCTGCGCACGTCCGCGCATATCGAGCGCACGACAGCGTCGTGCCGGTGTCCCCCGCCGGCCATGTCCCGTCGCCCGCGTCGCGCAACAGCGCCAGGCCTGCGGCGGGGCCGTCCTGCACGAGTGCACCGTCGAATCCAGCGATCGCTGCACCGCCGACGCAGCGCAACCCGGTCATCGCCACCGTCGGGGCAAGTGCGGCGAGCAACGTGCCGATCTCTGCTCGGCACCCGTTGGCCAGCGGCACGAGATCCGGCTTGATTGCCGTCACGGTGTCGACGGCACCCGCGGCGTCGACCTCGACGAGGATCGGCGCGCCGGGCGTGCCGGCGACGATCCCGTACGCGCTGCCGTCCGCCCGGCACGACTCCCGCCAGCCGGCGACGCCCGCAACGATGACGGCGACGCACGTTCTGCCGTCGTCGGCGGCGATCTCGACGACCCTCGTGCCCGCCGGTCCGGCAACGGCGGCAGGGCGCACGGTCGGGCGCACGGGCGAGCTCGCCCAGCCCGACGTCGCCCACGCCAGCGAGCTGTCCGGCGTGGCCGGCAGCAGCATGTGGATGGACGCGTCGCCGCTGCAGCCGACGAGGTCGACGAGCCGCCCGCCGGCGTCGATCGGAGTGAGGCAGGACACCGGTTGGACAC
>JALZMG010000158.1 GCA_030858325.1 Actinomycetota bacterium
GGCCTACACCGCCAGCCTCGCCTTCGACCGCCGCCTCTGGCGTGACGACATCGCCGGCTCGCGTGCGCACGTCGAGGGCCTCGCGCGGGCCGGATTGCTGGACGACGGGGAGCGCCGGGCGATCCTCGGCGCACTCGATCAGGTTGCGGTGGAGTTGGGGGCCGACGAGTTCGAGTTCGCGGCGAGCGACGAGGACATCCATACGGCGATCGAGCGGCGGGTGACGGAGCTGGCGGGTGCGGCCGGGGCCAAGCTGCACACGGCGCGCAGCCGCAACGACCAGGTGGCGACGGCGCTGCGCCTGTGGTGCAAGCGCGAGCTGCGGACCGTGGCGGCCGGCATCGTCGAGCTGCAAGCGGTCCTGCTGGGGCGCGCCGAGTCGGCGGGCGAGACGTACCTCCCCGGCTACACCCACATGCAGCGGGCCCAGCCCGTGCTGCTCGCCCATCACCTGCTGGCGCACGGGTGGGCGCTGGTGCGTGACGTCGATCGGCTGCTGGCGACCGTCGCCCGCCTGGATGTGTCGCCGCTCGGCGCCGGGGCGCTGGCCGGGACGTCACTGCCGATCGACCCGGCCACAACGGCCACCGCCTTGGGATTCTCCGGCTCGTTCGAGAACTCGCTCGATGCGGTCAGCGATCGCGACTTCGTCGCCGAAGCGCTGTTCGATCTGGCGCTCGTCGGCATCCACCTGTCCCGGCTGGGCGAGGAGTGGGTGCTGTGGACGAGCGACGAGTTCGGCTTCGCCCGCCTCGACGACGGATACGCCACGGGATCGTCGATGCTGCCGCAGAAGAAGAACCCGGACATCGCCGAGCTGGCGCGAGGCAAGTCCGGCCGCCTGATCGGCAACCTGACCGGCCTGCTCGTCACGTTGAAGGGCCTGCCGCTGGCGTACAACCGCGACCTGCAAGAGGACAAGGAGCCGTTGTTCGACTCCGTCGACCAGGTCGTGCTGGCGCTCGCCGCACTGGCGGGGATGATCGCCACGGCCACGTTCGTGCCCGAGCGGATGGCTGCCGCGGCCGACACGGAGGCGATGGCGGCGACCGACCTCGCCGAGCACATGGTGCGGTCAGGGACGCCGTTTCGCGAAGCTCACGCGATCGTCGGCGAGCTGGTCCGTCGCCACCTCGCCGACGGCACGTCACTCAGGACGCTCGTCGCCGCCGACGATCGGCTCGGCCCGGAGGCGGCGAACCTGGTGACTCGTGGTGCCGGGATCACGAACCGGACGTCGCCGGGTGGCGGCGGCCCCGGACCGGTGGCCGTGCAGCTGCGTCGGTTCGCCGCGGCGCTGACGGCGCAGCGCCAGCGGCTGCAGGAGTGAACCATCGAACGAGCGGGCGCCGATGACGGCAGGCAACCCGCTGGAGCGCGAGTTCTACGCCCGTGACGCCCTGGACGTGGCGCCGCAGTTGCTGCACAAGGTGCTCGCCGTCGGCGACTGCGCAGGACGCATCGTCGAGGTCGAGGCGTACCGGGCCGACGATCCGGCCAGCCATTCGTTTCGTGGCCGCACGCCGCGCAACGCGGCGATGTTCGGTCCTGCCGGCGTGCTGTACGTGTACTTCACGTACGGGATGCACCACTGTGCCAACGTCGTCACTGGTGCGGCCGGCGACGGCCAGGCCGTACTGCTGCGGGCCGTCGTGCCGCTGGCCGGGGTTGAGCTGATGCGCGAGCGGCGTGGCCGGCGCGACGATCGTTCCCTCGCCGACGGCCCCGGCAAGCTGTGTCAGGCCTTCGGGCTCGACCGCACCGACGACGGCACGGACCTGTGTGCGCATCCGACGACGATGGTCCTCGACGACCGCACGCCGCCGCCGCCCGATCCCGTGACGACGCCGCGCATCGGCATCCGCCACGCCACCGACCGCCCCTGGCGCTGGCTAGCTGACTGACGTCCCCAGAGCGCGGGTCTTCGCCTCCTCGACCGTTGCGTCGGTTCGGGAGCTCTTGAAGCAGGAGCGAGCCAATTGCCGCGCCGGGTCTGGCCGTCGCGACCCTGCCAACTGGGCGCGGAGCTCTCAGTGGGTCATCTGGGCGCGGAAGTTCCCACGTTCGAGAACGTGCGTGCCCAGATTGGCGTTTGAGAACGATTCGCGCCCGGAGATCTACAGGGCGATCGCTTGGACCTCGCCGAGCGCGTCGACGACGCCTGGCAGCGTCGTCGCACCGGTGAGCGCAAGCCCGTCGGTCGTCGTGTCGAGCAGGGCGAGCAGTCCAGGTTCGGTGTCGCCGCCGACGACACGATCGACGAGTGCCACGACGTCGCCCCCGAGCTCGCCAGGTGTCAGCGAGACGATTGGCCCGTCCGGCAGCTGGAAGTCCGCGGCGGCGTCGTCGAGTTGGGCGATGCTGGCGCCGGACAACTGGGCGCCGTCCGGTAGCAACGCCGGTGCGCCGGCCAGCGAGAGCGTCAAGCGGATCCCCTGGTCCCGTGATCGCGCCGCGGCGCTGGCGCGGTCGTATGCCGCACCGACGGGCCCGGAAAGCAGGGCCGAGGCCAATGCGCCGCCGAGCCGCTCGCTGTCGAACGCCGGCGGCGATCCGTCTCCGACGTCCCTCGCCGCCCGCCCCGGTGCCGCCTTGCGAGTCCCGGCACGAGCGCGTGTCGTCTCGATCACACCGAGCACGGCCGCGCGCAGTTCGTCGTCGGTCAGTGGTGGGTCGAAGCGGCCGGCGGTCTCGATGCCGGACGACTCCAGGGCGACGACGTCGTAGGCCCCGTCGGTTCGCGGCGTGAACGTCACGCGGAAGTCCTCGTACAAGTACCTCGCCATCCCTCGTACAGGAGTCTGAACCGCGACACTGGATACGGCAACTAATTTCGCCCGGCGCATCGATCGCTGGTGCTAGACCACGAGGGACGGACCGGACGACGAGGGAGGGCCATGGCCAAGCACCGGATGAGCGACGTCATCGTGCTGCTGCCGGGAATCCTCGGGAGCGTGCTGACGCGCGACGGCAAGGACGTCTGGGCGCCGACCCCCGGGGCCATCGGTCGCGGCCTGTGGAGCCTCGGCCGCAGCGTGCGCGCCCTGCGCCTGGAGGACGATCCGTGGGAGGACGACGACCTTGGCGACGGCGTCACGGCGACACGCCTGATGCCGGACGTGCACATCATCCCCGGCCTGTGGGGCATCGACGGCTACACGGACATCTCCCGCTTCATCAAGGACCGCTTCGACGTCGTCGAGGGCCAGACCTACGTCGAGTTTCCGTACGACTGGCGGCGCGACAACCGTGCCGCCGCCCGCCAGCTGCAGCGACTCGTCGACGAGAAGCTGCGCGCCCAGCGCGTGCGCAAGCCAGACGCCAAGCTCGTCCTCGTCGGGCACTCGATGGGCGGACTGGTCGCCCGTTACTACCTGGAATGTCTCGACGGATGGCGCGACACGAGGCGTCTGATCACGTTCGGAACGCCATACCGCGGCTCGCTGAACGCTGTGGACTTCCTCGCCAACGGGTTCGTCAAGAAGGTCGGTCCGCTGAAGGTCGCCGACCTGACCGACCTGCTGCGCTCGCTGACCTCGGTGTACCAACTGCTGCCCGTGTACCCGTGCGTCGACCTCGGCAACGGGTACGAGCGAGTGGCCGAACTGGCGGGGCGAGTCCCCGGCGTCGACGACGACCGGGCCTCGGCCGCGCTCGTCGACTTCCATCGCGCCATCGAGGCCGGCGTCGCCAGCCACGACGCCCGGCCGTACGACATCCACGCCGTCGTCGGCATCACCCAGGGCACGAAGCAGTCGGCGCGCTGGACCGGCGAGCGGCTGCTGATCGAGGAGACGTATCGCCGTGACGGCGAGGACGAAGATCTCGGCGGCGACGGGACCGTGCCCCGCGCCTCGGCGACGCCGATCGAGACCGACGACTGGGAGCAGGGCTTCCAGCCGACGTATGCCGCCGACCGGCACGCCTCGCTGCAGAACGTGGACCCGGTCCAAACGCAGCTGCTGGGCATCCTCACGGCGACCGACCTCACCGGGTTCCGCGAGGTGGGCGCGATCCGCTTGGAGGCCGACGAAGTGGTCGCCACGGGCGAGTCGATCGTCGTCGCCGCGCTGCCCGCAGCAGCCACACTCGACCTGCAGCTGGCGGTCACCGACCTGTCGACCGGCCGATCCGTCGGTACGCCGCGGCCGATGCGGCGCGACGTCGACGAGGTCCACCACGCCGAGGTCCCGCCATTGCCGGCCGGTGACTACCGGCTGTGCGTCGAGGGCGTCGGTACCTCGGCCGACCTCGTCGACCCCGTGCACGGCCTCGTGTGCGTGCTCGACGACGCGGTTCCGGACGTCGACCCGGCCGTCGCCTGGGAAGGCGCCGATCGGTGACGACGTTCGCGCTGCTCGTCGGCATCGACCGCTAC
The DNA here is from genome assembly GCA_030858325.1 of Actinomycetota bacterium. Classification (GTDB taxonomy): domain Bacteria; phylum Actinomycetota; class Acidimicrobiia; order Acidimicrobiales; family Ilumatobacteraceae; genus JALZMG01. The sequence continues at coordinate 4,379 of JALZMG010000158.1, forward strand.
CTGCCACCGATCAACGCGCTGTACGGGTGCGTCAACGACAGCGTGGCACTCGAGCGCTACCTGCAGGCCCGGTCCGGCGATGCGCTCAAAACGGTCGTGCTCCGCGACGCGGACGCCACGCGGGCGGCCGTCGTCGACGCCTTTCGCGCCCACCTCGGCCAGGCCGGGCCGGGGGACGTGGCACTGTTCGCCTACGCCGGCCACGGCAGCGAGGAGCCGGTGCCGGAGGCGATTGCCCGCTTCGAGTCGTCCGGCAAGATCCAGACACTCGTGCTCGCCGACTGCGGACGGCGCATCGGCGGCAAGCTCGTGCGCGGCCTGGCCGACAAGGAACTCGCCGTGCTGCTGGCCGAGGTCTCCGGACGCAGCGCGCACACCGTCGCCATCTTCGACTGCTGCCACTCCGGCGGCGCCGACCGCGACGTCTTCACGAACGTGCGCGGCTGGACGGCCGAGCCCGACCAGGTGACCGGCGAGGAGCGGGAGATCGCCGTCGAGCTGGCCACGGCGCGACCGGTCAGTGAGTTCATCCCCGGCGCGTTGGAGCAGTGGACCGCGCCGGCCGCCAACCATGTCGCCCTGGCCGCCTGCCAGTCGTTCGAGAAGGCCAAGGAGCATCGCGTCGGCGACACGACCCGCGGCGCGTTCTCGACGGCGTTGATCGAGTCGCTGGAGCTGCTCGGCCCGCGCACGACCTACCGGACGTTGCTCAACACGGTGCGTTCCCGCGTCGAGCGGGCGGCCCGGGACCAGCGACCGGAGCTGTTCCCGCTGGACGCCGGCAGTCGCGGGGACGGGCTGTTCCTCGAAGGCTCGATCGTCCCAGCGCCGGCGTCGTTCACGATGACGTCCTCGGCGACGGGCTGGCAGATCGACGGCGGGCTCGTGCACGGGCTGCGTGACCCCGTGGGCGACGACGCGTTCGTGCTCGCCTGTCGCGATCTGAGTGCGGCCGGCGCGCCGGCGGCGGATCCGGCCGTCTCCGGAACGGTACGGCTCACGTCGGTCACTGTCGGCACGGCGGCCGTCGAGCCGCTGGGCTGGACGCCGCAGGGCGCGGCGTACTCGGCCGTCGTCATCGACGTGCCGCTGCCACGTGCCGAGGTTGCGTTCGATCCACCGGGGAGGGGGTTGGAGGTGGCAACGGCGGACGTTCGTGCCGCCGTCGAACGAGCGGTCGCCACTGCCGGTGCCGGAGACGCTCCGTCAGCTCACGTCAGGATCGTCGACGACGACGCCGATGCTGCGCCAGGCGCGCTGCGGCTGCGCGTCGGCGTGCCGGCAGCAGGAACTGCTCGGATCATGCGTGCTGACGGGGGGATCGTCGCCACGGACGTGCGCGCCAGCGAACCGGCGGCGTTCGGGTCGGGCGCGGCGCGGCTCGTCGTCAGCCGGCTCGAACATGTCGCCCGGTGGGAGCAGGTTCGTGCGCTCGGCGAACATCCGTCACCGCTCGTCGACGTGATCTCGTTGCACCTCTACACCGCGCTGCCCGGCGAGACGCAGCGACCAGCCGACCGCAAGGAGCTGGTCGCCTCCGGTGGACATCGCGTGGAGTACTCGCGCGCGCCGGACGGGACGTGGGCCGCCCCGTACGTGTTCATCGACGTCCGCAACGACAGCGACGAGCAGTTGCACGTGGCCGTGCTCGATCTGACGGATCGGTACAAGAGCCAGGTGCTGCAACAGACGACGCCGCTCGGCGGCGCGGTCACGTTCGCGCTCGTCGAGGGCAAGCCGATCCCCGTGCGCCTCCCCGGGCGGCCGGCCGACCCGCAGCCTGGAAGCTCGGCCCGTGACTGGCTGCAGGTGCTCGTCAGCGACGAGCCGTTCGACGCCAGCTCGTTCACCCTGCCGGCACTGGACCAACCCCAAGACGTCGCCCGTGGCAGGACCAGGGGCCGCGCACGCGGTCTGCTGGAACGGCTGGCCGACAAGGCCGTCACCCGTGACGTCGGCGACGACGAGCCCGTCGCCGCCCGCTGGGGCGCCTCGACGGTGACCTTGGAAGTAGCGGTGCCCGCCGCAACGTGACGGTTCTGCACGTCGCAACCGGCCCGATCCGCTCGGTGCGACG
>JALZMG010000173.1 GCA_030858325.1 Actinomycetota bacterium
CGCGGATGGCCTCCAGCGCGCTGCGCACGTCGACGTGGCGCGCCGCCTGTGCGTCGTCGGCCGGAACCGGCACCGGCTCGTCGATCTCGATCGCGCGCAGGTGGACGAGGACCCCGACGGTCAGCGCCAGCGCTCCGTAGTAGGCTCACCCCATGCCGAGGCCGCCGATGACGAGGCCGCTGAACACCGACGTGATGGCAAAGGAGACGCCGGTCGCCGTGCCGACCATGCCGTTGGCGCGATCGCGACGATCCTCCGGCACGAGCAGCGTGACGCAGGTGGACAGCGCGATGCCGCGCATCTGTCCGGCGACCGACCCGAGCAGCGTCGTGGCGACGAGCAGCCAGAAGAACGGGCTCGTCAAGCGCAGCAGCGTCTCCGCGTCGATGGCGATGAACACGGCAGTGGCGACGGCGAAGCAGGCGACCGAGATGGTTGTGGTCAGCACCATTGCCGTGTGCTTGCGGTGCCGGTCGACGAACGTGCCGAAGTAGGGGCCGAGCACGGCCGAGGAGATGCCGAAGCCCCCGCCGATGACGCCGGTCGTGACGACCGAGCGGGTCTCCAGGTACACCCAGAACGTCAGCGCGAACCACAGGAACGTGCTCGTCACTCCGCTGATCAACGTGTTCACGAGCAGCCGGTAGAACGTCGTCATCGACTGCCGCGCGTCCGGCTGGAGGGGCGCCTCGTCGCGCCTGGCGGCCTCGCTGATCATCGGTTCCATGCCCGTCTTCGACGCTGCACCACGACGGAACTCATCGCGCGATCATGGTTGCTCAAGCCGACTCGAGGTCAAGCGGTTGCCGGTGTGCGATGGGTCACCCCACCTGCGTCATGAAAGGCTGCCGCAGACACCTGTTCTCTCGACTCCGGAAGGGGGTTCCCATGGCCACCGCCGACGACACGCCGATCACGTTCGACACCGATCCCGGCCGGTACCGCCACTGGGATCTCGCCGTCGAGGCGCCTGTCGCCACCCTGACGATGCGCGTCGACCCGGGCGGGGGGCTGCGCGACGACTACGAGCTGAAGCTCAACAGCTACGACCTCAGTGTCGACATCGAGCTCTACGACGCCACGCAGCGCCTGCGCTTCGAACACCCCGAGGTGCACGCCGTCGTGGTCACGGGAGGGCTGGACAACGTGTTCTGCGCCGGCGCCAACATCCAGATGCTGGCCGGCTCGACGCACGGCCACAAGGTCAACTTCTGCAAGTTCACGAACGAGACGCGCAACGCGATCGAGGACGCCACCGCCAACTCGGGGCAGACGTGGATCGCCGCCGTCAACGGCACCGCCGCCGGCGGCGGCTACGAGCTGGCGCTGGCCTGTGACGAGATCATTCTCGTCGACGACCGGGCGTCGTCGGTGTCGCTGCCGGAAGTGCCGCTGCTCGGCGTGCTTCCCGGCACCGGCGGCCTGACGAGGATCGTCGACAAACGGCTCGTGCGACGCGACCTGGCCGACGTCTTCGCCACCCGCACCGAGGGCGTCAAAGGCGGACAGGCCGTCGCGTGGGGGCTCGTCGACACCGCCGTCGCCCGCAGCAGCTTCGTCGACGCGGTGCGCCAGCGGGCGCTGGCCCGGGCGGCGGAGTCGACCCGCCCGGCCGATGCCACCGGCGTTGCCCTGACGCCGCTCGCCGTCACCGTCGACGCCGACTCATTGCGCTACGAGTGGGTCGACGTGACCATCGACCGGGCGACCGGTGCCGCCCACCTGACCGTGCGTGCGCCGCAGGGCGCCACGATCACGTCGCCGGACGAACTCGTCGCCGCCGGCGCGTCGGCCTGGTTGCTGGCCGCCGCCCGCCAGCTCGACGACGCGCTGTTGCGCCTGCGCTTCAACGACACCGCCATCGGAACCTGGGTGCTGCACACCGCCGGCGACGCGGCCGCCGTGCTCGCCACCGAGGCGATCCTCGGCGACCACGCCGAGCACTGGCTGGTCAACGAGATCCGCCGCTACTGGACGCGCACGTACAAGCGCCTCGACCTCTCGGCGCGCACGTTGGTGGCGCTGGTCGAGCCGGGCAGTTGCTTCGCCGGGATGCTCGCCGAGTTGGTGCTCGCCGCCGATCGCTCGTTCATGCTCGACGGCGACGACCCTGACGGTCAGCACGCGCCGGCAAAGCTGCGCCTGACCGCCGCCAACGACGGCTGGTTCCCGATGTCCAACGGCCTCAGCCGATTGGCGACGCGCTGCTGGGGACGCGAGGACGCACTAACCGTCGCGCGCAACCGGATCGACGAGGATCTCTCGGCAGCCGACGCGGGCGCAGTCGGACTCGTGACGTTCACGCCCGACGACCTCGACTGGGACGACGAGGTCCGCCTCATGCTGGAAGAGCGCAACAGCTTCTCACCGGACGCGCTGACGGGGATGGAAGCGAACTACCGGTTCGTCGGCCCGGAGACGATGGAGACGAAGATCTTCTCCCGCCTGTCGGCGTGGCAGAACTGGATCTTCCAGCGGCCCAATGCCGTCGGGCCCGACGGCGCGCTGGCGCGCTTCGGCAGCGGTGCTCGCCCGACGTTCGACCGGGCCAGAGTATGAACGACCCGACAGGAGTTGAACGATGACCACCGTCGACATCGACGCCCGCATCCCCAACAACGTCGACCTCGCCGCCGACCGCCGCCTGCAGCGAGCGCTCGAGTCGTGGCAACCGAAGTTCGTCGAGTGGTGGAAGGAGCTCGGCCCGGTCGCCTTCCAGGACAACGACGTGTACCTGCGCACCGCCATCTCCGTCGGCCAGGAGGGCTGGGCCAACTTCGGTCACGTCAAGATGCCCGACTACCGGTGGGGGATCTTCCTCGCCGAGCGCGACCCCGACCGGCAGGTCGCCTTCGGCGATCACCTCGGCCAGCCGGTGTGGCAGGAGGTGCCGGGGGAGTACCGCGCCGAGCTGCGCCGCCTGCTCGTCGTGCAGGGCGACACGGAACCGGCGTCCGTCGAGCAGCAGCGGGCGCTGTGCCTCAGCGCGCCGAGCCTGTACGACCTGCGCAACCTGTTCCAGATCAACGTTGAGGAAGGCCGCCACCTGTGGGCGATGGTCTACCTGCTGCACCGTCACTTCGGTCGCGACGGCCGGGACGAGGCCGACGAGCTGCTGGAGCGGCACTCCGGTGACGCCGACAACCCGCGCATCCTTGGCGCGTTCAACGAGCCGACGCCGGACTGGCTGTCGTTCTTCTTCTTCACGTACTTCACCGACCGCGACGGCAAGTTCCAGCTGGCCTCGTTGCGGGAGAGCGCGTTCGACCCGCTGTCGCGGACGTGTGACTTCATGCTCAAGGAGGAGGCCCACCACATGTTCGTCGGCGCCACCGGCATCGGCAGGGTCGTCCAGCGCACCGTCGAGCTGATGAAGGAGCACGACACCGAAGAGGTCGACCGGTTCGGCGGGATTCCCGTCGCCACGCTGCAGCGCTACCTCAACTTCCACTTCAGTGTCTCGCTCGACCTGTTCGGCGCGGAGACGTCGACGAACGCCGCCAACTACTACGCGGCGGGGCTGAAGGGCCGGTTCCAGGAGGAGCGCCGCGAGGACGATCACCGCCTGCACGACGCCACGCGACCGGTCCCGCGTGTCGTCGACGGGCAGGTCGGCACGCGCGACGCGCCGGCACTGGCCGCACTCAACGAGACACTGCGCAACGACTTCGTGGTCGATTGCCAGAAGGGCGTCGATCGCTGGAACCGCACACTGGCCGATGTCGGCGCACAGCTGCGCCTGCCCCATGGCGGGTTCAACCGCCACGTCGGCGAGTTCGCCGCCCACCACGTCGACCCGCACGGCCGGCTGATCGGCGCCGACGAATGGGCGGCCGGGATGGCGTCGTTTCTGCCGACGGACGAGGACCGCGCCCACGTCGAGTCACTGATGGTGCCCGTCACCGAGCGCGGCCGCATGGCCGGGTGGATCGCCGCCCCGGCCACGGGTGTCCACGCCAAGCCCGTGGACTACGACTACGTGCGCAACTGAGCGCGACACGAGGGAGGATCGATGACCGTGCACAATGCCGCGGCGTGGCTCGTCGACCGTCACGTCGCCGAAGGGAGGGGCGAGCGGACGGCGTTCCGCGTGGACGGGCAGTCGACGACCTACGAGGAGTTGCTGCGTGAGGTGTGGCGGGCGCAGCAGGCGTTGCGGGCCCTCGACGTCCGCCGCGGCGAGCGGATCGCACTCGTCGTCGATGACGAGTTGGCGTTCCCGGCGTGGTTCCTTGGCGCGATGCGCGCCGGCGCCGTCCCCATCCCCCTCTCGACGATGCTCACGGCGCACGACCTGGCCGGGATCGTCGCCGACGCCGAGGCCGGCACGATCGTCGTGTCGGCCGGGTACGCCGGCTACATCGGCACCATCGCCGAGGCCGCCGGCGACGTGCGCAACGCTGTCGTCATCGGGGCGACCACGGGCGACGAGCCGGTTCCGTCGTTGCCATGGTCGGACTTCGCCGATCGCGACGAGTTGCCGGTGGCACCGACGCGTGAGGACTCACCGGCGTTCTGGTTGTACAGCTCGGGCACGACCGGCATCCCCAAGGGGGCGATGCACCGCCACGCCAGCCCGCGAGCCACGGCCGAGACGTACGCCGCGTCCGTGCTCGGCATCGGGCCGGAGGACCGGTGCCTCTCCGTGGCCAAGCTCTTCTTCGCGTACGGCCTCGGGAACTCGTTGACGTTCCCGCTGTCGGTCGGGGGGACGTCCATCCTCAACCCGCGCCGGCCGACACCGCTCGGTGTCCTCGAGCTTGTCGGCGGCGAGCGCCCGACACTGTTCTTCGCCAGTCCCGGCTTCGTCGCTGCGCTGCTCGACACCAACGCCCCCGACGACGCGTTCGCCTCGGTACGCGCCACCGTCACGGCCGGCGAGGCGCTGCCGGCCGACTTGCAGCGGCGCTTCAGCGAACGCTTCGGCCATCCCGTGCTCGACGGCATCGGGACGACCGAGGCGCTGCACATCTTCCTGTCCAACACGCAGGGCGCCGTGCGGCCAGGCTCGAGCGGGCGCCCCGTCGCCGGCTACGACGTGCGCATCGTCGACGCCGCCGGCCACGAGATCGATGCCGCCGACACGCCGGGGTACCTGCAGGTGCGCGGGCCGTCGTTGACGACCGGCTATTGGTGCCGCGACGCGGCCACGCGCGCCGCGCTGCAGGGGGAGTGGCTGGCCACCGGCGACGTCTACACGCGCTCCGGCGACGGGTACTGGACGTTCCTCGGGCGCAACAGCGACATG
>JALZMG010000207.1 GCA_030858325.1 Actinomycetota bacterium
GGCAAGGAACTGCCCGGCGTGATGGACTTCGCCGGCGAGCTCTACACCCGCCAGGAGGGCGGCGGGATGCTGCTCGGTACGTACGAGCAGGCCTGCGTGCCGTGGCAGCCGCGCCAGGCGCCGTGGAGCTTCGACATGGAGCTGCTGCCGCCGGACCTCGACCGCATCGCGCCGTCGCTGGAGGTCGCGTTCAAGCACTACCCGGCGATGGTGACGGCCGGCATCAAGCGCATCATCAACGGTCCGTTCACGTTCGCGCCGGACGGCAACCCGCTCGTCGGCCCGATCCGCGGCGTGCGCAACTGCTGGGTCGCCTGCGCCGTGATGGCCGGGCTGTCCCAGGGCGGCGGCGTCGGCCTCGCGCTGGCCAACTGGATGACGACCGGCGATCCGCAACTGGACATCTGGGGCATGGACGTCGCCCGCTTCGGCGACTGGGCCAACCTCGCCTACACGAACGCCAAGGTCCGCGAGAACTACAGCCGCCGCTTCCGCATCACGTTCCCCAACGAGGAGCTGCCGGCCGGCCGCCCGCTGCACACGACGCCGGTGTACGACCGCTTCTGCGAGCACAACGCGGTGTGGGGCGCCGGCTTCGGGCTGGAGCACCCGCTGTGGTTTCAGCTCCCCGGCGAGGAGCCGTTCGAGGACGTCACGTTCCGCCGTTCCAACGCGTTTCCGATCGTCGCCGAGGAGTGCGCCGCGGTGCGCCAGCGGGTCGGGTTGACGGAGTGCTCGAACTTCGCCAAGTACCGGGTCACCGGCGCGGGCTCGGCAGAGTGGTTGCAGGGGCTGTTCACGAACCGCCTGCCCAAGGTCGGGCGTATCGCACTGACGGCGATGCTCAACCCGGACGGGCGCATCGTCGGTGAGTTCTCCGTCGCCAGGACGGGTGAGGACGAGTTCTTCCTGTTCGGCTCGCAGGCCGCCGAGGTCCACCACTCGCGCTGGTTCCTCGCCCACCTGCCGGCGGAGGATGCAGCGACAACGGCGGTTCGCCTCGAGGTGCTGGCACTGTCGCTCGTCGGGCTCTCGGTCGCCGGCCCGCGCTCCCGCGACGTGCTGCAGTCGGTGACGGCGGAGTCGTTGGCGACGGCGGACTTCCCGTTCATGGCGTTCCGCCGGATCGACATCGGCGTGGTCCCGGCGTGGGTCGGCAGGATGACCTACACGGGCGATCTCGGCTACGAGATCTGGGTCGCCCCGGAGTATCAGCGGGCATTGTTCGACCTGCTGTGGGACGCCGGCCGCGCCCACGGGATGGCCCTCTTCGGGTTCCGCGCGCTGATGTCGATGCGCATGGAGAAGATGTTCGGTACGTGGTTTCGCGAGTACCGCCCCATCTACACGCCGCTCGAGGCCGGCATGCACCGCTACCTGCGCTTCGACCACGACTTCATCGGGCGGGCGGCCGTCGAGGCCGAGCAGGAGCGTGGCCCCGAGCGGACGATGGTCTACCTCCAGGTCGAGCCGGACCCCGACGACCCGGCCGACGTCATCGGCGACGAGCCGATCTGGCACGAGGGCGCGGATGGCGCCAGCGTTGTCGGCTGGGTGACGTCGGGCGCGTACGCCCATCACAGCGGCGTGTCCCTGGCGCTCGGCTATGTGCCGGCCGCGTTGGCCGTCGAGGGCGCCCGGTTCGAGGTCGAGATCATCGGCCACCGCCGGCCGGCAGTGCTCCGGACCGAATCGGTCCTCGATCCGGGCGGGCAGCGGATGCGCACCTGATGGGTCGCCTGCCCGACGTCGAGCGGCACGCCGAGCTGCTCGAGGCGGTGCTCGCCTACCTCAGCGAGAACGGCCTGGCCGGGCTGTCGCTGCGCCCGGTGGCGAACGCCCTGGACGTCAGCGTCAGCGGGCTCGTCCACCACTTCGGTTCCAAGGACGACCTCGTCGTCGCCGCGCTGCGGCGGGCCATCGACATCCAGGCCGACGTGCAGGAGCAGTGGATCGTGCGCAACCCCGGGCTGTCCCAGGCCGACCTGACGCGGCGGTGGTGGCGGTGGATCAACGCCGCGCCGGCCAACCTGGCGCTCGTCCGGCTGGGCCTGGAGGCGGCCGCGCTCGACGCCGCGCGGGGCGGGCTGCCGGGGTCCGTGCGCGCCGACCAGATCACGCTGTGGCGGCTGCACATCGAGCAGCGGCTGATCGAGGAGTCGTTGCCGCCGGAGTTGGCGGCGGTCGAGGCCTCGCTGCTCAAGGCGATGTTCACGGGCCTCGTCATGGACCTGCTGGCCACGGGACAGCGCCGCCGCCTGACGCGTGCCCTGGAGGTCGGCCTGGCCCGCCTCGAGCAGCTGGTGTGGGCGAACGCTGGCCTCTCCGAGCCCGCCATCCCGGCCACGATGCGCCACCGCGACCGCTGACGACCAGGTTCTGTGCTCTCCGATCGGCCAGACGGCGCGTCGCGACGGGTCGGACGCGCGAGCGCCAGCGAGCCGTCCGGCGATGGGGTGTGGGGGCGCAGCCCCCACAGTGTTACGGACCGATTCGAAAGGACAGAACGGGGGGTCAGAGGTCTTTGACGAGGCGGAGGGCGTCGTAGACGGCGGCGTGGATGTTGCGGCTGGCGACGGCGTCGCCGATGCGGAAGAGCTGGAAGGCGCCGTCCGGATTGCGCGTCAGTGCCTGCGGGCGGCCGTCGATCAGCGCGCCGTAGTCGACGGCACCGAGGTTGGTGGACGCCGGCTTGAGCTCGAAGTACAGCTCTGCCGACGCCGCCGTGCCGTGATCGGTGACGACCCAATCGACGTGGCGGACCGTGCGATGGGCCGTGTGGTCGCTGCCGACCTCCGCGCACAACCGGCCGGCCTCCGGGCGCACGGCGAGCACGCGCTGGTTGATCGTGATGCGCGTGTCGGTCTCGTTGAACGCTCTGGCGTACGGCACGTGGTTCATGCCGCCGACCTCGATGCCGAACATCCGCTCCGGCGTGACGATCTCCAGGCGCGCGCCGGATCGGGCGATCATCTCCGCCGCCGACAGCGCGGAGTGGGTGCCGTTGTCGTCGTAGAACAACACGTCGCCCGTCGGGCTGGCGTCGCCCCCGAGCACGTCCCAGCTCGTCACCATCCGCTCCGCCCCGTCCTCCAACTCGGGCAGCTGCGGCAGCCCGCCCGTGGCGACGATGACGACATCGGGACTCTCCGCGGTGACGTCGCCGCCCTCGGCGATCACGTCGTAGCGGACGTCGACGCCGAGGCGGGCCAGTTCGGCCTCGCGCCATTCGACGATGCCCAGCAGGTCGCGCCGACGCGGGTTGCGGGCGGCCAAGCGGACCTGCCCCCCGGCCCACGGCATCGCCTCCAGCA
>JALZMG010000210.1 GCA_030858325.1 Actinomycetota bacterium
AGCCACACGTCCAGCCGGCTTGGGCGAGGGCGGACGCGCAGCGCCTCGTAGTGGAAGCGCTCGCCGTGATGGTCGACGACGTCGTTGCGCCAGCAGCTGCGCATGACGGTCAGCGCCTCGTCGAACCACGCCGCCCGGGCGGTGCGCTGGACACCGAACGCCTGCTGCTCGTTGCCGTCGACGACACCGAGGCCGAAGGCGGGGAGCAGGCGACCGTCCGACATCACCGCCAGCGTCGCCAGCTCCTTGGCCAGCACGACGGGATTGCGGCCGGGCACGACGAGCACGCCCGTACCAAGCTTGAGTCGCGTCGTCCGCCCGGCGGCGTAGGCCATCGCCACGACGGGGTCGGGCGCGTCGGCGCCGATCCGCTCGGAGAGCCACAGGCTGTTGAATCCGAGTTGTTCGACGAGTCGACGACCGCACCGAAGGCAGATCCGTGCAGCCGTGTGCGGGTCCCCAAGCCGAGCCCGATGCGCACCTTCACGGGGCGACGTCTATCAGGGCGAGCGGGTGGTGCGTCCTCGGAGCGATCGGGCGATGCTTGCGTCTGCCACGTCTCGTGCCAGCTGAGCGCGAACCCGATCACGGCCACGGCGCCGATCAGGATCGCCGCCGGAACGTGCGTGGCCGCACGCAGCGCGGCAGCGGCGGCGGCGGCCACGACGCTGAGCACGAGGCCGAGGCGGATCGTCGGGCGCCAGCCGTGGACCGCCCGCCGTGGCGGTGCCGCGCCGGCCGATGCCGACGGCAGGTGGAGCACGGTCTTCATGGCGGTCGGTCTCCCGGTGGGTGCGGCGGAATCGTTGTGCACGTGTTCATCGGCACGTGGTCGTTGCTTCCGCAGCAGGTTTTCGGCACCGCCCGTCCACCCGGATGACGGTGCACCCCGAGCGCTCGACGTCTCCTACGCTCGCCCGACGTGACGAAGACGATCGATCCGCTCGCTCCGTTCCGCCTCGACGGTCGCGTGGCGGTGGTCACTGGCGCGTCGTCGGGGCTGGGGGAACGGTTCGCCAGGGTGCTCGACGCGGTCGGCGCGCGGGTGGTCCTCGCCGCCCGCCGCGCCGACCGCCTGGAGACGCTGGCCGCCGAACTGACCGACGCCGTCGTCGTGGCCGGTGACCTGGCCGAGCCCGCCGATCGCCAGCAGTTGATCGACGTCACGTTGGAGCGTGCCGGGCGGTTGGACGTGCTCGTCAACAACGCCGGCATGACCGACACCGTGGCCATCGAGCACGAGACGCTGGAGCGGTTCGAGTCGGTGATGGACCTCAACGTCACCGCGCTGTGGCACCTGTGCAAGCTGGCCGCGTCGGCCCTGATCGCCGACGGCGGGGGGAGCATCGTCAACGTCGCCTCGATGCTCGGTCATGTCGGCTCGACGCCGGTCAAGCAGTCCTCGTACTGCGCCAGCAAGGGCGCCGTCGTCAACCTGACGCGTGAGCTGGCGCTGCAGCTGGCGCGCAAAGGGGTGCGTGTGAACGCCTTGTGTCCCGGGTGGTTCCCGTCGGAGATGACCGCGGGCATGGAGACCGACCCCGGGGCGATCACGTTCGTCGCCACGAACACCCCGATCCCACGCATGGGCGAGCCGCACGAACTGGACGGCGCGCTGCTCCTCCTCGCCACTCCCGCCGGCTCGTTCCTCACCGGCCACAGCCTCATCGTCGACGGCGGCTGGACCGCCCGCTGACCACGGCCGGCGAGTGAGCGATGAGCGCGAGATGCGCGCTCATCTCTCATCGCGTTGCGCCCTCATCGCGGCGGGGTCAGAGTGGGGGGTGGCGGTCGGACCAGGGGTGGGCGGACTCGAGTTGAGCGGCGAGGCGGAACAGGACGTCCTCGCGGCCGTAGGCGGCGACGAGCTGGACGCCGATCGGCAGGCCGTCGTCGTTCCAGTGCAGCGGCAGGCTGACGGCCGGCTGGCCGCTCATGTTGAACGCCGGCGTGAACGGTACGAACTGCGTCGCTCTGCGCATCGGTGCTGTCGGGTCGCCCTCGACCGGCTCGAACTCCGCCAGCGGTGGAGGCGGCTCGCCGAGCGTCGGCGTCAAGAGGACGTCCCAGCCGTCGCTCCACCACTGCTGGATGCGCCGCCTGAACGCGTGGCCGGCAGCGACCGCGGCGGCGTGGTCGACGGCGCTCAGGCTTGCCGCGAACTCGGCCTGGGCCCAGTTCACCGGTTCGACATCGGCTTCCGTCAGTTCGCGCCCGAGCGTCTCGCCGAAGGCCCTGACGGCCATCGCCATGTTCGTCGCCCACATCGCCATGAACTTCTCCGTCAACGTCTCGTCGCTGAGCGCCGCCGGGCTGTCGGCGGAGACGTCGTGGCCGAGCCCCTCGAGCATCGCCGCCGCCGCGCGCACCGCACTGACGCAGTCGCCGTGCAGTGACCCGCCACGCGGGTCGGTGTCGAGGAATCCGATCCGCAGCTGTCCCGGATCGGCGCCGACCTCCTCGGCATACGGCCGCTGCGGCGCCGGGGCGGTGACCGCGTCGCCGATGCCCGGCCCGCGCACCGCATCCAGCAGCACGGCCGAGTCACGCACCGTGCGGCTGACGCAGTGCTCGACACTGAGCCCGGCCTCGGTACGAACCGGCCCGATCGAGATCCGCC
>JALZMG010000262.1 GCA_030858325.1 Actinomycetota bacterium
TTCTCACACGGCGTTCTGGGCGCGGAGGTTCTCGAATCTGGGGGTCGGGCGCGCCCAGATCGCAGTTCAGGACGGGTCGACGACGACGAACAGCAGGTCGCATTGACAGGCGACCTCACCGCGCAGCAGCGCCCTGCCGGAGCCCTTGCCGGCGCGTGCGGACATGCGGCCCAGCTCGACCTCCAGCGTCAGTTCGTCGCCGGGTCCCACCTGGCGGCGGAAGCGGGCGCCGTCGAGGCCGCCGAACAGCGGCAGCTTGCCGGCGAAGCGGTCGTCGGTGAGCACGGCGATCGCCCCGACCTGGGCGATGGCCTCGCACATCAGCACACCGGGCAGCGTCGGCCGTCCTGGGAAGTGACCGCCGAAGAACCACTCCTCCCCCGTCAGCCGCCACGTGCCAGATGCCGAACGCCCGGGGTCCAGCGCCGTGACCTCGTCGACGAACAGGAACGGCGGTCGATGGGCGATGACGTCGGCCGGTCGCGGCAGCGTGGACATCGCCGTCGTCAACCGCTCAGCGCGGCGACGAGCTTCATCGGCGTGTCGGCCGCTTTCACGTTGTACCAGGCCTCGCGCACCATGCCGTCGGGGTCGATCAGGAACGCCGAGCGCTCGATGCCCATGTACGTGCGCCCGTACATGCTCTTTTCCTTCCACACGCCGAACGCCTCGGCGACGGCGTGATCGATGTCGGCGAGGAGCGGGAAACCGAGCGAGTACTTGTCGGCGAACTTGCGCTGGTTGGCCGGGTTGTCCGGGCTGATGCCGAGCACGGCGGTCTCGCCGATGTCCCCGAGGATCTCGTTGAGCCCGCACGCCTGCGTCGTGCAGCCGGGCGTATCGGCCCTCGGGTAGAAGTACCCGAGCACGTTGCGGCCGCGCAGGGCACGTAGCGAAACTATCTGCTCGTGCTGGTCGAGCAGTTCGAAGTCGGGGGCCTCGTCACCGGGCGTGAGCATCGGGCCAACCTACTCGTCACCTCTCACCTGACTCTCGCCTGGCACTCGGGCCGCTCTCGCCTCTGTGCGCTTTCATGGTCGACACCCCCGACACAAGGAGTGCCGCCATGAGAACCAGAACCGTTTCCATCGCCGTCGGAGCAGCCATCGCCGCGGCGTCGCTCGGCGCCGGAGTGGCGTCCGCGCAGGACGACGGCAGCGAGGACACGTCGACGACCACTCCAGCGGTCACCGGCGACACTGCTGTCACCGACGACACCACGGCCACTGACGACACAACGGCCGCCGATGGGTCCACGCGCGACGGCGGGGCCACCGACGGCGTCAGGCCCGAGGGCTGCGAGGATGGTGACGGTCGGCGCCCACCTGGAGCCGGCGGCCACAGACCAGGCACACACCGACCCGGCGACGAACCGTTCACCGGCGGCACACCGACCGGCGAGTCGCCGTCCACGGAGGAGACGACGCCGAGCACGGTCGCCCCCTGAGCGCGGTGGTTCGCGGCGGGGGCGTCCGCCGCACGACCGGCTCAGCCAGGAACGAGGCGCTGGATGCCGGCGGTGTGCGTGCACACGTACAGCTCACCGTCGGCGCCGGCACCGAATGCGGTCACCACGCCGGGGATGACGAGATCTAGCCGGACCGTGGCGTCCCCTGCACCGACGGCGAACACCGCACCGGCTATGTCGGCGAACACGTAGGCACCGCGCAATGCCGGGATGGCCGACCCCCGGTAGACCTGACCGCCGATGACCGCGGGACCGATCTCGTCGTGGCGGTACGTGAACAGCGGAGGATGGGTGTCTGGCGGTGCGCCCTCGTAGTTCACCTGCGTGCCCTCGAGGAAGTACCACCCGAGGTTGAGCCCACCGACACCAGCTGGAATCCGGTTCAGCTCCTCGACGGTGTTCTCGCCGACGTCTCCCGTCCACAGATCACCGGTCACGGGGTCGCGCCAGAACCCCCACGGGTTGCGCAAGCCCTTGGCCCATAGCTCGGGCCGCTTGCTGGCGTCGCCGAGGAACGGGTTGTCGGCCGGCAGGTCGTAGCCCTCGGCGTCCAGGCGGGGCACGATGCGGACGATCGAGCCGAGCAGCTTCGTGTAGTCCTGGGCGTCCCGGCCGCGGCTGCCGCCGCCGTCGCCGAGCGCCAGGTAGAGCACGCCCTGCTCGTCGAAACTCATCCCACCGCCCTTGTGACCGACACCGGGCTGGGGGATCTCGAGGATCCTGCGCACCGAGGCATCGTCGGGCACGCCGTCCTCGGCGACAGTGTAGGACACGACGTGGGACTGCGCCTGCAGGTCGGTGTAGTAGAGGAACAGCCGCCCGTCGGCCGGGCTGAACGTGATGCCGAGGAGCCCCCGCTCGGAACCGGCTTCGTAGGCCGAGACCGTGCCGCGCAGATCGAGGACCATCTCGGGATTCACCCCGTCGGCCGCCCGCCACACCTCGCCGGTCTGCGACGTGAACCAGACGCTGCCGTCGGCCGGGCGCGTGGCGATCGCCGTCGGCATCGGCACCTCGGCGACGGGCTCGGCGACGAGCTGGACGGTGGCCAGGCCCTCGGCGG
>JALZMG010000272.1 GCA_030858325.1 Actinomycetota bacterium
GCCACAACCCCCGCGCCCTCCGGATAGCTCAGTCCAGGGATTTAGCCGGCGACGACCTCGACGCGGCGGGCGAGGACAGACTCAAGGAGCTCCGTGCGCTCGCCGGCGGCGTACAGCTCCAGGCTGATGTCGCCGTCCACGCCGCCATTGACTGCTGCGCCCTCGTCATCACCGTCGTGGCCCGCCGGGGCGACGACGACGACGACGCGCTTGGGGCCGACCTCAGCGCGCACATCGCGCACGCGCCCGCGGTGGCTGCGGTCGAGGCCGATGGCGACGCGCAGAATGGCGGCCAGTGTCCGCACCAGTTGCTGGTCGTCGTCGGACAGTGCGGCGAACTCGGCGTGCGTCGTCTTCGGTCCGCTCTTGCGGTGGTAGCGGGCGATCTGGGCGATCACCTCGATCTCGGTGTCCGTCAGCCCGGCCAGCTCGCTGTTGCGGATCACGTAGTACGCGTGCAGGTGGTGCTTGCTGTGGGCGACGACGAGACCGACGTTGGCCAAGAGGGCGCCGGCCTCGAGGTACTCCCGCGCCGTCGAGTCGAGCCCGTGGACCTCGGCCAGCTCGTCGAACAGCTTGACGGCGAGCCGGGCCACGTGCGTGGAGTGCGCGGCGTCGTCGTCGCAGCGCTCGGCCAGTTGGGCGATGCTGCGCGTGGCGACGTCGCCGAGGTGGTGTCGCGTCCCGACACCGCGGTCCGGCCCCGCCAGTTTGGCGCTGCGGCCGAGCGTGTCCACGAGCACGCCGTCGCGCAGCGCGGCCTCGCTGAACGTGAACGCGCCGGCCCCGAACATCGAGGCCACCGCCTCGAGGATGATCGCGCCGGCGACGATGATGTCGGCGCGGCCGGCGTCCAGCCCCGGGACCGCTGCGCGAGCCCCGCTCGTGCGGTGCTTGGCGAGGCGGGCCACGGCGGCGGCGAGGTCGCCGGTCGTGAACTGGAAGCAGTTGTACGTGCGCAGCGGTTCGGCCCCCGTGGCCGCGTGCACGATGCGCGCCAATGCCTCGGCCGTGCCGGAGGACGCCACGGCGACGTCGAAGCCGTGGTCGTCGACCTGCCGCTGGAAGTGACTGAGGATGCTGCGGACGTAGTTGCGGCAGGCCTTGACGGCCTTCGGCGATGTCACGCCGGCGGGGAAGAAGCGGTCGGTCAGGCGGACGGCGCCGAGCTTGAAGCTGCGCGCAGCGAGTGTCTCGCCGCGCTCGCCGATCAGCACCTCCGTCGAGCCGCCGCCGATGTCGACGAGGAGCACACGCCGCTCGAACACGGGCACCGCTTGCAGCACGCCGAGGTGGATCAGGCGGGCTTCCTCGACCCCGGAGATGACCTCGACGATGATGCCCGCCTCTTCCTGCGCGCGGCGCAGGAACGTCGGCGCGTTGGTGGCTTCGCGGACGGCACTCGTGGCGACGGCGCGTAGCAGCGCGTCGTAGCTGTCGGCGATGCGTCGCATCCGGCGCAGGCAGGCGACGCCACGCTCGATGGCGTCGTCGGCGAGCACCTTCATGTCGCCGCCGCCTTGGCCCAGCCGCACGACCTCCTTCTCCCTCGTCAACACGTCGAAGCGGCCCCCGCCGACAGGCCGGGCGAGCACGAGGTGGAAGCTGTTCGTGCCGATGTCGAGTGCCCCGAGCACCCGCTCATCGCTCATCAGTCCGGCACCAGGTCGCGACACGCGTCGACGCCGCCGAGCACACCGGCGCGGAAGCTGGCGATTTTCTCGAACGGGCTCCCGAGGACGTCCTCGCTCGACGAGTCGTCGCCGACCGCCAGCGCCGTTTGGATCGCCTCGTCGAGGTCACCGGGCTCGATGATCACGCTCGTCGCGGCTGCGCTGGCGCCGTCTTCTCCGGGCACGAGCGTTGCCGCCCACGCGCCGGAGAAGCAGTCCGACACGAGCGCCCGGTCCTCGTCCCTTAACGGGCTGCCGATCGCCACCTGCGCGGCCTCGCTCCACGCCGCCGCCAGCATGTACGCGACGGCGAAGTCGCCGAAGTCGCCGTAGCGGCTGCGGGCCAGCGGGTCGTCGAGGAACACCTGTCGCGTCGACGGGCAGAACAGCGCGCCGATCTGCTCGTCGCCGACGACGTCGCCGCACTCGACGGTCGCTGGATCGTCGAACGGTACGACTGCGAGCGGCGTGAACGGCTCGTCGGACCGCCCGGCGAGGGCGGCAGCCCAGAAGGCATTGAGATCGCCGACGGTGAAGAAGACGATCTGTCCGTTGGCGTAGCCGAAGTCGGCGTTGCCGTCGGCGTCGGCGCTGCCTGGGGTGAACACGTTGGGCATCAGCGGCAGCGGGTCGTCGATCAGCCCGACGCAGCGGCCGGAACCTTCCGTGAAGCCGACCTGGAACGCGCCGACCCGGTCGAAGGCCGAGCCGTGGCCGCCCGGCGAGAACTGGTCGATGCCGATCGGGTCGCGCACGGTGATGATGGCGATCAGCCCGCTGCGGATGTCCTGATCGGTCAGCTCGACCCCTGGTGCCTCGCCGTTGGCGGCCCTGGCCACCCACGCTCCGGAGAAGCAGTCGGCCTGCTGCTCGGTCAGGATCGTCGCCGGGTCGGCGTCGAGCACGCCGGCACGTTGCTGGATGGCGTGGCCGTATTCGTGCGCCAGCACGACGCCGAAGATGGCCTGCCCGAACTCCGACGTGAGCGAGTAGAGCACGCCGTCCTGGCCGTCGTCGTAGGCCATGAAGTCGCCGTCGGGGCAGTAGAACGCGGCGAACGTGGCGATCTCGTCGTAGGTCGTCTCCTCGTCGGGTCCGCAGCCGGGAATCGGCTCCTCCCGCTCCGGATAGCCGGCGTAGAGCCCGCCCCGCAGCGGTTCGAACGGTGCGCCGTAGAGGATCGGGTACTGCTCCGCCCACCATCGCTCGATGTCGCGCAATGCGGCCCGGATGAACTCGTCGTAGTCACGGGCCGGCTTGTCGGTGCCGAGGTCGAGCAGAGACCCCGGCGGCGTCGACGTCACCGGGCCACTCGTCGCCGGGGCCGTGATCGCCGGTTCCGTCGTCCCCGAGTCGGTCGTCGTGGCGTCCGTCGTGACCGGGTCGGTGGCATCCGGCTCGGTGGTGGCAGGCGCGGTGGTCGCCGGCTCCGTCGTCGGCGCCGGCGACGTCGTGTCGGCCTGCCCGACGGCGAGGTCGGCGCGCTGAGTCGTGACGCCCTGGTCGACGGCGCAGGCGGCGAGCAGGGAGGCGGCCACGAGCACGCCGCCGAGTCCCGTCGCACGATGGCGACGTCGATCGGCCATCAACCGACGAGCTGCTCGAGTT
>JALZMG010000277.1 GCA_030858325.1 Actinomycetota bacterium
CGTGCAGATACCCCGCGCGTCGAGGGTGCCGAGCCGAAGCGCAAGCGCAGTGGCCGCAGCCCGCGCAAGGCCGGGTCGGAGGTCCTGAGCGAGACCCAGACGGTCGAGCGGCGGGGGCGAGAGCGCAACGGCCGCCCCGTCGGCCGCTACCTGATGTGTGTCCAGGTGCGCGAGAACATGGCGCAGGTCGGCGTACTCGAGGGCCGCCACCTGATCGAGCACTACGTCTCGCGGCCGGCCGACGACATCTCCCAGATCCACGGCAACATCTACCTCGGACGGGTGCAGAACGTGCTGCCGGGCATGGAGGCGGCGTTCGTCGACATCGCCACGCCGAAGAACGCCGTGCTCTACCGCGGCGATGTGCAGTACGACGCCGAGGACATCGAGGAGCGCAACGAGGCGGCGCGCATCGAAGACATCCTGCGCGCCCGTCAGATGATCGTGTGCCAGGTCACGAAGAACCCGATCGGCGCCAAGGGCGCCCGGCTCACACAGGAGGTGTCGCTGCCCGGCCGGTTCGTCGTGCTGATTCCGAACTCGAAGACGTACGGCATCTCCAAGCGGCTGCCCGACGACGTGCGCAGGCGGCTGCGGGGGATCCTCGACCGCGTGAAACCCGAACAGCATGGGCTGATCGTGCGCACTGCGGCCGAGCACGCCACCGAAGACGAGCTGCGTGCCGACATGACGTTGCTGCTCGATCAGTGGCAACGGATTGCCACCAAGGCGGCGACGGCGAAGCAGCCCGTCCTGCTGTATCGCGAGCCGCAACTCGCCGTGCGCGTCATCCGCGAAGAGTTCAACGCCGACTATCGCGGCGTCGTCATCGACGATCGCCAGCTCTACGAGGAGGCGCGCGCCTACATCGGCGCGTTCAACCCGGAGCTGGCCGACCGCGTCGAGTACTACGACGCGCAGGCCGAGGGGCTGAGCCTGTTCGAGCAATATCACGTGCACGAGCAGGTTCACAAGGCGCTCGACCGCAAGGTGTGGCTGCCGTCCGGCGGGTCGCTGATCATCGAACACACCGAGGCGTTGACCGTGATTGACGTCAACACGGGCAAGAACGTCGGCCGTTCGAGCTTGGAGGAGACGGTCTTCCACAACAACATGGAGGCCGCCGAGGAGGTTGCCAAGCAGCTGCGCCTGCGTGACATCGGCGGCATCATCGTCATCGACTTCATCGACATGGAACATCGCGAGAACCGGGCCAAGGTCGTCGAGCGCTTCCGCAACGGGCTGGCCAGGGACAAGACGCGTTCGCAGGTGTTCGACATCTCCGAGCTCGGACTTGTGGAGATGACGCGCAAACGGATCGGCGAGGGACTGCTCACCGAGTTCTCCGAGATCTGCCCCAACTGCGAGGGACGCGGCGTCATCGTCGACCACGGCTTACTGGACTGACGCCAGCGACGAGGAGGGTGCCTCTGCGCAGGCGGGCACCAGGACCATGATGGAGGCCATGGAACGCCCCCGTCCCAACCATCGCCTGCTCGCTACCTGCTGTGCCGTATTCGTCGCCCTTGCTGGGAGCTCGTGCACTGACGACGGTGACGAGTCCGCCGACACGTCGGCGACGGCGGCCGCGGCCGGCGTTGTCTCGTCGAGCGCACCTGCCACGAGTGCGGCGGCGTCGAGTTCCGCGGTGCAGACGACGTCGGCCGCATCGTCGGCGCCTGTCACGTCGTCATCGCCGAGCACAGCGGCCGCTCCGACGACGGACCCGGCAACGACTGCCGCTCCCCCCACCACAGCGACACCGACGACGGTTGCGCCGGTCACGCTGACGTTGCAGCGCGACGGTCTCGCCGTTGCTGCCTTCGGGACCGACGCCGACGCAACTGTAGCGGCGGTCACGGCGGCGCTCGGCGCGCCGACGGAGGACACCGGCTGGGTCGACCCGCTGACCATCAGCACGTGCGCGGGCACGGAGCTGCGGCGCGTCAGCTGGGGCGTGCTGTCATTGCTGTTCGGCGACCCGGCGGGGGCCGGGGCGAGGGTGTTCTTCGCCTACTCCTACGGCGATGTCTCCGGCCTCGGCGGCCAGCCGGCCGGCCTCGTGACGCCGGAGGGTCTCGGCTTGGGAACGCCCGTCGTCGACCTGCGCACCGCGTACCCGGCGGTCACGATCAACGCCGGGGAGGAAGGCCTCGTCGAGTCGAGCTTCTTCGTCGACGATGCGCTGGCCGGCCTGCTGACGGGGGCGACCGACACTGATTCGGTGACGGTCATCTTCGGCGGGCCGTTCTGCGGGTGATCGCGGCGACCACGCTCGACTGGCATCGCACACTCGCTTGGACGCTGATCGTCACGAACGCCGTCGCCGGCCTGTGGTCACTCGCCGCCCACCGTTGGCTCGGGCTGCGCGGTCGCCCGCTGTGGGCCGTCATCGCCGTGGCCCAGCTGACGGCGTTGGCGATGGCCATCACCGGCACCGTGCTCATCCGCGACGGACGCCAGCCCGGACCGCTGCACGCGCTCTACGGGTTCACCGCCGTCATCGCCGTCGGCATCCTCTACAGCTACCGCACCAGCCCGTTCATGCGCGGCAGGGAGTACGTGCTGTACGGCCTCGGCTCCCTGTTCATCATGGGCCTCGGCCTCCGCGAACTGGTGCTGTCGTAGGCGGGGCCAACTCAGTGGTTGTGGATGAGGACACCGCGCAGGTTCTTGCCAGCGTGCATGTCGGCGTAGCCCTCGTTGATGGTGTCGAGCGTGTAGGTGTTCGTGACCAACTCGTCCAGGCGGACCTTGCCGGCCCGGTACAGCTCGAGCATGGCGAGGATGTCGCGCGATGGGCTGGACTCGCCGAACAGCGAACCCTGGATCCGCTTCTGGAACAACGTCAGCTCGCCGGGCGAGATGGGGATGCCAACCTCGGTGATGTCCCCGAGCCCGGTCACGACGACCGTTCCCGCCTTGCGGATGGCCTGGAACGCCTGGGCGATGTGCTCGCCCTTCGTCACGCCGACCGTCACGATGGCGGAATCAGCGCCCTGGCCGTTCGTGACGGACTGGGCGAACTCGGTCGCCTCGGCCATGTCGGCGAACGCCTCGGTGGCGCCGAGCTCCATCGCCTTCTCCCGCTTGAACTCGACGGGGTCGACGGCGATGACGTGCGAAGCGCCGGCGTGGGCGGCGCCCTGTACGGCGTTGATGCCGATGCCGCCGATGCCCATGACGATGACGGTGTGGCCCGGGTACACCTTGGCCGAGTTGACGGCCGACCCCCACCCCGTGCCGACGCCGCAGCCGACGAGGCAGGCCTTCTCCAGCGGCAGGTCGTCGGCGACCTTGACGGCATTGTCGACCGACACCACGGAGAACTCGGAGAACGTCGAGATGCCGCACATCTGCCCGACCGGCGCACCGTCGAGCGACATGCGGTAACTGCCGTCGGCGCGGGAGCCGGCGAGCAACGTGGCACCGAGGTCGCAGAGGTTCTGCATGCCGCTGGCGCACCAGCGGCACCGGCCGCAGCCGGGCAGGAACGACATGACGACATGGTCGCCGACCTCGTAGCCAGGCGTGTTCGGGCCGACCTGCTCGACGATGCCGGCGCCCTCGTGCCCTCCGGCGAATGGATAGACGCCGACCGGGATGTCGCCCGTGGCGAGGTGGTCGTCGGAGTGGCACAGCCCGGAAGCGACCATCTTGATCAGCAGCTCGTCCTGACGCGGGTCCTCGAGATCGACCTCGACGACCTCCCACTCTCGCGGTGCACCCGCTGGCTGTTCGCGAATGATGGCCGTCTTCGTCTTCATCGACAGTTCCCCTTCGTCGGCGGTGCGTACGGCGGAGAGTCTGGCACAGTGGTCCGATGACCGTGACCTGCACCGTTGACGCCGACGTGGCCGAGATCCGCATGATCCGCCCGGACAAGCTCAACGCACTCGACGAGACCATGGTCGACGCGTTCCATGCCGCTCTGGACGACACCGGCGCGGCGCGGGCGATCGTTGTCACGGCCGAGGGACGGGCGTTCTCGGCCGGGCGTGATCTCAGCGCCGCCGAGCCGTTGACCGAGGATGCCGAGGCGATCCTGCGCGACACGTTCAACCCGCTGCTGCTGCGCATCTCCGACCTCGACGTGCCGACGATCGCCGCTGTCCAGGGCGCCTGCCTCGGCGTCGGCTTCGGCATCGCGTTCGCCTGCGACGTCGTGCTCGCCGCCGACGACGCCAAGCTCGGGTCCCCGTTCGCCCGCATCGGCGCGGTGCTCGACTCCGGTGCCCACCGCTACCTCGTCGAGCGGCTCGGGCCACACCGCACCCTGGAGCTGATCTACACCGGTCGCCTGCTGAGCGGGGCCGACGCCGCAGCGATCGGCCTCGTCAACCGCTCCGTGCCCCGCGACGCTCTGCACAGTGAGGCATTGTCGTTGGCCCGCACGATCGCCGCCGGGCCGACCGCGGCGTTCGCGGAGTCGAAGCGCATCGTGCGCGCGCTCGCTGCCGAAGCGGCGCGCCTGCCGGCCGTGCTCGCCGCCGAGGGTGCGGCGCAAGGCCGCATCGCCCGCAGCGTCGACTACGCCGAAGGCATCACCGCCTTCCAGGACAAGCGCACCCCCGAGTTCACCGGCCACTGACCCGAGCCTCGCTCATCCGAGGTTTCGCGCACCCGGGGGTTTGCTGACCGGACGGGGGTCGCCAGAATCCCGGGGGCACGAAAACCTCGGATGGGTCCTCAGCTGAGGCGGGCCTCGAGCGTGTCCAGCGCAACGGTCAACGACGCCGGCAGATCGGCGCCGAACTGGGCGTAGTGCTCGCGGATCTGGGGGACCGCTTCCCGCCAACCTGCGCTGTCCACGGACAGCAGTTCCTCCAGGTCGTCGTCGGCGATTTCGAGACCGTCAGTGTCCAGGGCGTCGGCTGTCGGCAGCAGGCCGATCGGCGACTCCGTCGCCTCGGCGTCCCCGTTGACGCGCTCGAACACCCACTTCAGCACGCGACTGTTCTCGCCGAAGCCGGGCCACAGGAAGCGGCCGTCGGGATCACGCCGGAACCAGTTGACGAAGAAGATGCGCGGCAGCTTGGCCGTGTCGGTCGACTTGCCGATTGTCAGCCAGTGGGCGAAGTAGTCGGCGAAGTTGTAGCCGCAGAACGGCAACATGGCCATCGGATCGAAACGCAACTTGCCGACCGCGCCCTGCTGGGCGGCCGTGGTCTCCGAGGCCATGATCGAGCCGAGGAAGACGCCGTGCTCCCAGTCGTACGCCTCGGTCACGAGCGGCACCGTGGTGCGCCGGCGGCCGCCGAAGAGGATCGCCGAGATCGGCACGCCCTTCGGATCCTCCCACTCGGAGGCGATCGACGGGCACTGCGCGGCAGGCGCCGTGAAGCGGGCGTTGGGGTGGGCGGCAGGAGTGTCGATCTCCGGGTTCCACGGGTTGCCCTTCCAGTCTGTCGCCCGCGCCGGCGGCTCGTCGGTCATTCCTTCCCACCACACGTCGTCGTCGTCGGTGAGCGCGGTGTTCGTGAAGATGCAGTTGCCCCACAACGTCTCCATGGCGTTGGCGTTCGTGTCCCAGCCGGTGCCGGGGGCGACGCCGAAGAAGCCGGCTTCCGGGTTGATGGCGTACAGGCGGCCGTCGTCGCCGAACTTCATCCAGCAGATGTCGTCGCCGACAGTTTCGGCCGTCCACCCAGGGATGGTCGGCACGAGCATGGCCAGGTTCGTCTTGCCGCACGCCGAGGGGAACGCGGCGGCGATGTACTTTGACTCCTGCTGCGGGTTCGTCAGCTTGAGGATCAGCATGTGCTCGGCCAGCCAGCCGTCGTCGCGGGCCATCACCGAGGCGATGCGCAGCGCGAAGCACTTCTTGCCGAGCAGCGCGTTGCCGCCGTAGCCCGAGCCGTACGACATGATCTCGCGCGCCTCGGGAAAGTGGACGATGTACTTGTTGTCTGGGTTGCACGGCCACGGCACATCGGCCTCGCCGTCGGCCAGCGGAGCGCCGACGGAGTGCACGCAGGGCACGAATTCCCCGTCGTCACCGAGCACGTCGAGCGCCTTCTGGCCCATGCGCGTCATGATCCGCATGCTCGCGGCGACATAGGCCGAGTCGGTCAGCTGCACGCCGATGTGGGCGATGGGGGAGCCGAGCGGGCCCATCGAGAACGGCACGACGTACAACGTGCGGCCCTGCATCGCATCGGAATAAAGGTCCTTCATCGTGGCCCGCATCTCGACGGGGTCACGCCAGTTGTTGTTCGGCCCCGCATCGTGCTCGGCAGCGGAGCAGATGAACGTGCGGTCCTCGACGCGGGCGACGTCGCCGGGGTCCGAATGCGCCCAGTAGCTGTTCGGCCGCTTGGCCTCATCCAGCGTCGTGAACGTGCCCGAGGAGACGAGTTCGCCGCACAGCCGCTCGTACTCCTCCGCCGTCCCGTCGCACCAGTACACCGAGTCCGGCTGGAGGATGGCGGCCCACTCGTCGACCCAGGCGGTGAGCTGCTGGTTGCCGGTCTGACCACTCATCGTGCTCGTTCTCCGTTTCGTCTGCTTCGATGCGAGTTGCTACAGCGTGTCGCCCGGCGTCTGCATGTCGATCTCCGACCCCAGCCGCAGGTGTGTCGCCCGCCCCGCGGCGTCGAGATCGAAGACGACGCGCTGGCCCTGGCGCAGCATGCGCAGCACCGAGCCCTCCAGGGCATCGGCGCCGAGGTCGTAGTCGTTGAGGTCTGTGTCGCACATCAGCACGCCGTCCCGGGTGACGGGGTCGTAGGCCTTGACGACGCCTTGCATCAGGTGGCCGGCCGCTCAGGCGTCGGCACCGACGCGGGCGGTGTGGACCGCCTTGGTGATCTTCCCCGCCTTGATGCAGCCGGTGCACACGTTGACGCGCTTCACCGAGCCGCCGACGATGGCCCGCACGCGCTGAATGTTCGGGTTCCAGCGGCGCTTGGTCCGCCGGTGCGAGTGCGACACCGACATGCCCCACGAGGGCTTCTTGCCGCACACGTCACACACTGAGGCCATGGGGTTCAACTCCGTCCGGATGCCGGGAGGGGTTCCCGGCGGCGATCGATCGGATGGACAGGCTATCCGAGCGGGGCCCCGATCCGACCCCTCGGGGCACCTCTACAGTGGCGGGGTGCCGACGCTGGAGCGACCACTGGAACGGTTCGGTGTCCACGCGCTGCGTGACACGATCACGACGTTTCGCGACGTTCTGCGGGCCCACTCCGAGTGCATCAACCGGCTCAACGTGTACCCCGTGCCCGACGGCGACACCGGCACGAACATGTACCGCACGCTGGAAGCGGTCGTCGCCGAGATGGAGACCGTGCCGGGCGAGCTGGGCCCGACGTGCGATGCCGTCAGCCACGGCTCGTTGATGGGCGCTCGCGGCAACAGTGGCGTCATCCTCTCTCAGATCATGCGCGGCATGGCCGCCACGCTGAAGGGCGACCAGGACGC
>JALZMG010000240.1 GCA_030858325.1 Actinomycetota bacterium
TCGGCGACCCGCCGATCGTCGTCGACGACGGATTCGGCGAGCACGACCCCGGACCCGAGTGCGACGGGTTGACGTTCGAGACGTTCCTCGAGCGTCACGGCATGCCCGACTGGGAGGGCGATCCGTATGCCGTGACGTTTCCTGGCGGGGAAACGATCGCCGAGCTGCACCATCGCGTCGGGCTCGCGCTACACCGAGTCTGCGCCCGCCACGCCGGCGAGCGCGTCGTCGTGTGCTGCCACGGAGGTGTCGTCAACGCGGCCATGCGTCTCGCCCTGCAGGCGCCGATGAGCGGCGGTTTCGAGATGTACACGGCCAACACGTCGCTGACCGAGCTCGTCCTCGTCCGCCCCGGGCGCTGGCGGCTGCTGCGCTACAACGACACGGCCCACCTCGCCGGTCTCGAGTCCTGATCCCGAGTGCTGCCAGGCTGGCGGCGTGACGACGTGGATCGTGGTCGGCGCCGGGGCCGCCGGGTGCGTCGTCGCCGGCCGGCTCGCCGAGCACGGCGCGCATCACGTCACGCTGCTCGAAGCCGGTGCCGGCTCCACCCCGGCGGCGATCCGCGCCAACTCCTTCTTCGACGCGCTCGCCCTCCCCGGTCGCACGTTTCCCGGGCCGTTCCAGCGCGGGCGCGGTCTCGGAGGCTCCGGCGCCGTCAACGGGATGATCGCCACGATGGGCGACCCTGGGCAGTACCGGGTGTGGGGGTGGACCGATGCGCCCGAGGCGTTCACCCGCATCCGCGTCCCTGTGGAACCGGCCGCTCTCAACGAGTTGGGGATCCTCGACCGCGCGCTGCAGACGGCCGCGCCAGACGCCGAGCGCGTCCCCCTGACACGCCGCGACCGTCGTCGCGTGACACCCGCCGACGCCTACCTGACTGCGGCATCGGCGGAGCGGCTGACGCTGCGCACGGACGCATCGGTCGTGGCGCTCGTGCTCGACGGCCGCCGGGCAGTCGGGGTGCGACTCGCCGCTGGTGACGTCGTCGAGGCCGACCGCATCATGGTCACGGCCGGAGCCATCGGCTCGCCGGCCCTGCTGCTGCGCTCCGGCATCGACACGCCGCTGATCGGCGCCGGCCTGCGCAACCACCCCGGCCTGCCCGTCGTGCTGCACCTTCGCGACGGGGTGGAGGCGCCGACTGAAGGGCTCGTCACGGCGACGGCCCTTCGTCGCGGTGTGGTGCAGGTGCAGCCCCTGAACCACCTCGGTCCTCAGGCTCCGGGGTTGGCGATGCTGCTCGTCGTCGTGATGGCACCGACCGGCGTCGGGCGGGTGACCGTCAACGCCCAGGCAGGCGACGCCGAGGGGATCGCCGTGCAGCAGGTGCTGTCGCCAGCCGATCGTGCTCGGCTGGCGCGGGGTGCGGTCGACGTGCAGCGCCTGCTCGAACATCCGGCGCTGACCGCACTCGTCGACGGCGTCGAGATCGGGGAGGCGCCCGCCGGGATCTTCCATCCGACATCGACGTGTGCGATGGGCAGAGTTGTCGAAGCCGACGGCGCCGTGCGCGGCTACGAACGCCTGCACGTCGCCGACGCCTCGGTCTTCCCCGACATCCCGTCGACGAACACGTACCTGCCGACGCTGATGCTGGCCGAGCGACTGGCGGCACGGCTGGCGCAACTGCGGGACTGACTTCGCGTCGTCGCGTGGCGCGGAGAGGTGCAGCCGCGCATGTGACGATTGTTGCAAGTTGATGACGAATCGGTTACGGTCTCCGGCTTCCCCTGCTCGTGCCCCGGCGGACACCATCCCTATCCATTTGGCGCGAGCGCAATTTGACGGAGGTTCGTCATGAGAAAACTCGCAGTCATGGGCGCGCTCGGCGCGCTCTCGCTGGTGGCCTGCACGCCAGAAGAGGTGCAGGTCTGGCAGGCGTGGCATGCCGCCGATCCGGCCGCGGCGGAGGCGTTCGCCGACAACTACGCGGCGCAGCAGCAGCAGACTGCTGCCGCGCCGGAGCCGGCGCGCGGTGTCTGGGACCGCCTCGCCGAGTGCGAGTCCGGCGGCAACTGGTCGATCAACACCGGCAACGGCTACTACGGCGGCGTGCAGTTCTCGCTGTCGTCGTGGCGTGCGGTCGGTGGCAGCGGCTACCCCCACCAGAACAGCCGCGCCGAGCAGATCAAGCGCGCCGAGATGCTGCTCGACCTGCAGGGCTGGGGCGCCTGGCCGTCCTGCTCCCGCCAGCTCGGCCTGCGCTGACCCGAACGCCGGTGGGCGCACCGGGGCGACACGTCGAACTCGCCTCGGTGGGCCGACCCTGCGTCTGACGCGTTCGTCGGCGTGCTGGGCCGGCAGCCGGAGCTCTTGAAGCGAGCGCAGCGAGCTGGCCGACGGGTCCGAGCGACTGGACGCGGATCGTGTCAAACGGCGAACTTGGCGCGCACAGTGTCGAAAGCGCGCATGGATCGCCCCAAAGAGCGAAATGGCACAACCGCGCCCAGTTCGCCCACGCCGCGACGGTTGGACCTGGCGCCCAACGATGCTTCCTGCTGCTTCATGAGCTCTTCGTCAACCCGGGCGCAGCGCGGGCGTGAACTGGTCGGGCCGAGCTACGCGGGCGAGCCCTTGGCGCCGGACGCCTTCTTCGCGGTCGATGCCCGCTTGCCTGCCGTCTTCGTCGGTGGCGCCCCTGCCTTCTTCGCCGGCCGCTTCGCCGCTGGCGCCTTCTTCGCTGCGGTACCCGTGCTCCGTGCCCGCTTCTTCGTCGCCGCCTTCTTCGCCGCCCGACGCTTCGCCGCCGGCTTCTTCGCGGCCCGCTTCTTGGCCGGCCGCTTCGCCGGCTGCGGCTGCTGCGTCGTCGCCGGCTGCGCCTCGCCGCCGGTGGCGCCGACAGCCGTCAGCAGTTCGGCCATCGCCGCTTGCAGCAGTTCCGTCAGCCGCCACACATCGGGGACGAGCTCGCGGCAGGCGACGAAGCCGAAGTCGAGGTTGCCGTTGTAGCTCTGCACGGTCATGTTCAGGCCCTGGCCGTCGGTCAGCGCGGAGATCGGGTAGAAGTGCTCCAGCCGCGCGCCGGCCGAGTACAGGGAGTAGCTCGGCCCCGGCACGTTGGAGATGATCAGGTTGAACGGCGGCGCGGCACGGTCGGCGATGCGCAGCCGGCTGTACATCCTCATCGCTCGTGCGGCGATCGCCGGCGGGGCGAACTGGGTGAAGTCCTGCAGCGTGTCCGCCGGAATCGCGGCGAACTGCGTCTTCGCCTTGGTCATGCTCTGCTGCACGCGGCGCAGGCGGGCGAGCGGGTCGGGCTCGTTGGTGGCGAGGTCGGCGAGCAGCATCGACACCCGGTTCTGGTACATGTCCGTCTCGTTGCCCGTGCGCACGCTGACGGGGACGGCGGCGATCAGCGGCTCGGCCGGCAGCGCGTCCTTCTCCAGCAGGTAATTGCGCAACGTCGTCGAGCACAGGGCCATGACGACGTCGTTGAACGTGCAGCCGACAGCTCGGCGCACGGCCTTCGCGTCCTCCAGCGGGATCGTCGTGTAAGCGAACCGGCGGTGCGGTGTGATCGTCGCGTTCCACGGCGTCCGTGGGGCCGGCGTGCCCGGCAGGGCCGGTGGGTCGTCGACCTCGTTCGGCGAGTTGCGCAGGCGCTGGCGCACGAAGTTCCCGAGCGGTCCAGGCATCGGCATCGCCAGCATTTCAGCCATGGTCTTGATGCCGACACTGCGCGTCGAGGCGCCCAGCTCGCGCATCGAACGGACCGACAAGCGGATGAACTTCTCCGGGTTGCGGACGTATTGGGCCAGTGTCCGCTTGAGCAGCTCCTGCACCGTCGGCAGCTCGTCCGGCGACCACGCCGCCGGCTCGGCATGGGCGACCGCCGGTTCGGTGTCCAAGATGGCGGCCAGCATCAGCGCGCCGGACGCGCCGTCGATCGTGGCGTGGTGGACCTTCGTCAGCTGGGCGATCTTGCGCCCACCGTCGACGCCCTCGATCACGTACAGCTCCCACAGCGGACGGCTGCGGTCGAGCGGGCGGGCATGGATGCGGCTGACGACCTCGGCCAGTTGCTCAGCCGTGCCCGGTGTCGGCACGGCGTGACCGCGGACGTGGAAGTCGATGTCGAAGTCCGGGTCCTCGATCCAGTACGGCAGGTCCAGCCCGAACGGGACCTGCACGAGTCTCCGCCGGAACGGGGCGAGCCGGTCGATGCGCTCGAGGATCACCCGCTTCGTCGCCTCGACGCCGGCGCCGCCCGGCGGGGCATGCTCGACGTCGAACACGGTGATCGACGCGACGTGCCCGAACGTGGACGGCGTCTCCATGTTGAGGAAGCTGACGTCGACCCCGGAGAGTTGTTGCACGCCAGGATCGTAGGCCCGTGCTGGTGAGGTCGGTGGCGGCGTGCGCACGGTGACCGACGATGGGCGCGCTCTGCTAGTCAGGGGCGATGACAGCGCCTGACGGCACGGTCCACGAGGCCGGCGCCGGATGCTGGGCCTACGTCCAGCGCGACGGCTCGTGGGGCTGGAGCAACGCCGGCCTCGTCGTCGGCGACGGTCGGTCACTGCTCGTCGACACGCTGTTCGACCTCGACCTCACGGCGGCGATGCTGGAGGCCTTCGCCGGTCACACGACGACGGCGCCGATCGGCACCGTCGTCAACACGCATGCCAACGGCGATCACTGCTACGGCAACGAGCTGCTCGCCGGGGCGGCGATCGTGGCCTCCACGGCAGCCGCGGCGGAGATGGCCGAGACGCCACCGGCGCTGCTGGCGTCGCTGGTCGGCGCACCCGGCGAGGTCGGCGATCTGTTCCGCTCGTTCTTCGGTGAGTTCCACTTCGACGACATCTCGCTGACGTTGCCGACGCGCGTCTTCGACGGGCGCCTGACGCTGGACGTGGCCGGCCGGGCCGTCGAACTGATCGAGGTCGGTCCGGCGCACACCCGGGGCGATGTCCTGGCCTACGTGCCCGACTGCAAGACGATCTTCACCGGTGACATCTTGTTCATCGACGGAACGCCGATCGTGTGGGCCGGGCCGCTTGGGAACTGGATCGCCGCCTGCGACTTGATGCTGGACATGGACGTCGATGTGGTCGTACCCGGCCACGGCCCGCCGACGGACAGGGCCGGCATCACGGCCGTGCGCGAGTACCTTGCGTTCGTCGAGCACGAAGCCACCGCCCGACATGCGGCCGGGCTCGACGCATTCGAGGCGGCGACGGACATCGCCCGTTCCATCGGCGCGCGTCCGGACTTCGGCACCTGGGGCGAAGCCGGTCGCATCGCCGTCAACGTGGAGACGGTCTACCGCTCGCTCGATCCGACCCACCGCACGCCGCACATCGTCGAGCAGTTCCGGCGGATGGCTGCGCTCGATCGCCGGCCCTGACGACCATGGCGGGCGCCGACCTCGATGTCGCCGTGATCGGTGACGGACCGGCCGGGTTGGCGCTGGCCACGGCATGTGCGCGCGCAGGGCTCGCCGTCGCCGTCGCTGGTGCCGGGCGTCCGTGGACGGCCACGTACGGGGTCTGGCGCGACGACGTCGCCGACCTGCCCGAGCACTGCTTCGCCCACGTCGCGCCGTCGGTCGTCGTTCACGGTTGTGCGCGACGGGTGCTGGCCCGCCCATACGGCGTGCTCGACAACGGGGCGTTGCGCGAGCACCTCACATCGTCCGTCGACGTCGCGCCGATGGCGATGATGGGCGTTCAACACTTCTCGTGGGGCAGCCGGGTCCTCACCGCAGGTGCGCCGCTCGACGCCAAGCTCGTCGTCGACGCCACCGGCGTGGGCCAATCACGGCCGCCGCGGCCGCATCCCGAGGCGCCGATCGCGTCGTTCGGAGGTGGATGGCCCGGTTCGGCACGCCGGCGAGGAACGAGCTCGCGGCGGCCGCATCACGACACGGGCCAGAGCGCGTTTGGGTTGGTCGTCGAGCGGCCGCCGCCCGGGTTCGACGTGGAGTCGGTGACGTTGATGGACCTGCGGCCGGTCGCCGGCGCGGTCGGGCCGCCGACGTTCGCCTACGTGGTGCCCGTGGCCGACGGGTGGCTGGTCGAGGAGACGGTGCTGGCGGCACGGCCGATGGTCGATTCGGCGACGCTGCGGGACCGCCTCGTCGCCCGCATCGGCGTGACCGGCGAGGAGCTCGTCGACGCGGCGCGGCGCACCGAGGCGGTGCTGATCCCGATGGGCGGTCCACTTCCCAGCGGCAGGGAGCCGACCGTCGGCTTCGGCGCCGCCGCCGGCTACGTCCATCCGGCGACGGGTTACTCGATCGCCTCGTCGCTGCGCGCGGCCCCGCGCGTCGCCACCGCCATCGCCGGCGCGACCGGCGACGGGCGGACGGACACCCGCCCCGTTTGGGAGGCGGTGTGGTCACAACCCATGCGGCGCACGCGCCGCCTGCACGACTACGGCTTGCGCGTGCTGCTCGGGCTGGAGCAGCGTGAGCTGGCGCAGTTCTTCGACGCCTTCTTCGACCTGCCGACATCACGCTGGTCGGCCTATCTGCGCATCGACACGCCACCGGCGGCGGTCAGCGCGACGATGGCGCAGCTGTTCGCTCGTCTTCCGGCTCCGGTGCGGCGACGTCTGTTGCCGTGGTCACGCGGAACCTGACGGAGCGGCGCACGGCGAGAACCCAACCGACGCCGACGGCGATGGCGAAGATGAACCACTGGCCGGCGTAGCTGAGGTGCGGACCATCGACCAGATCGGGGATGGCGACGGGGACCATCGACGCGGCCGCCTCGGGTGGCGTCGAGCTGACCAGTTCGACGTACATCGGCACCAGCGGCCCGGGCAGCTGGGCGGCCAACCGGTCGACGTCGACGCGCTGTGCCTCGCGGAGCTCGCCGCTGGAAGGATCGCTGAGCCCGCCGCGCCGCCGCTCCTGCGACGGGCGGAGTCGGCCGGAGACCTCGACCTGGCCGGCAGGCGGCAGGTCGGCCGTCGCCGAGAGGGGGACGAAGCCGCGCTCGACGAGCAGGATGCGCCCGTCGTCGAGTTGCAGCGGGGTGACGATCAGATCGCCCGCCGCGCCGCCTTGGGAGCGGTTGACGACAGCGATCGTCTCGGCGGGCAGGTAGGTGCCCGTGGCGGACACGCGGCGCCACTCGACCGTCGCCGGATCGGTGCCAGCGGCAAGCACGTCGTCGAGCGGCGCAGGCGGTGCGGCGATGCTCGTCTCGACCTGCGCGTTGAACTGCTGGCGCTCGTCGAACCGGCGCAGCTGCCAGAACCCGAGGTTGACCATCAACACGATGGCGCCGACCACGAGGAGGTGGAACAGCAGCCAGCGTGGACGCAGCAGGAACCGGTACATGGCCACCGCCGACGGTAGCGGCCGCAGTTCACATTCTCATGGCGTCGGTGCCCACCAGAACGAGGCAAACTCTCCGCAGAATCTCGTCGGGTTCAGCCGACCGGGGCCAGGACGGGCTGGGCATAGCGCATGCGCCGCTCGTAGCCCGCCTCGTAGGGCAGGAACCCGCTGCGGTCCGGGTACATCAGCTGCACCATCTCGAACGGCTCACCGCGATACCAGGCCGCAGCCGTGGCGAAGAGCCCTCCCCAGACGTCCAGGTCGATCGCCGCGAAGCGGCAGCGCAGATCGTTGTCGAGCAGCCCGACGAGTTCGACGTCGAGGGGGATCTCTGCGCCGCCGCGCAGGAGATCGGCGACGAGCCCGAGCAGTCCCTTCGAAGCGACCGGTGTCAGCCCCATCACGGCCACGTCGGCGAAGCCCGTGTGGTCCGGGAAGGCGACGGTGTAGGTGTAGCTCGGTCGCGGGGGATCGGCGGAGCCGTCGGCGAGCACGGCTTCGACCGCGTAGCCGTCGGTCTCGATCATCCACTCGATCTTCTCCAGGGCGCTCATCAACCCCCATTGCGCGCCGAGCGGATCGCGAGGATCGCTCACTTGAGTGCCTGTCGACGGAGCAGCTGCGCAATGATCATGTGTGCTGGACCACGGTAGGCCGTCCTCCCAGCGGCGGGCTGGTCATCTTCGTACGCTGGTGCCACGCCCCAATCCGTAGCCTTCCGATCGTGGTGTCATCAAGGCCGGGTGGCCCTACCAAGCCCGGCGACACGGCGACGAAGATCGTCTTCTCATGGAACGGCAAGTACTGCGGTTATCACGACCTCGCCACGTTTGCTCGCTGTGACGAGCTGGTCGCTCACCCGTCATGGCGGCAGACGAACGGGCAGCTCGTTCACATCAAGGGCGATAGACCTGGCAGCGCCCGCTACGACGAGAAACAGTCGAACTGGGACCGCCACAATTCGCCGAACCTAATGGTCATGTGCCCGAAGCACCACACGCTCGTCGACCGATTGCGACCCGAGGATCATCCGGCGCACGTGCTCGACGAGATGAAGCGCAGAGCTGAGGATGAAGAGGCGCGACTCGCGGACCCGCCCTTCTGGCTCAGAGATGATG
>JALZMG010000280.1 GCA_030858325.1 Actinomycetota bacterium
GTATCTGGGCGCGCACAGTCTCAGATTCGAGACTGTGCGCGCCCAGTTCGGCGACGGCGCGACGGCCAGAACCGGCGCGCAACGAGCCCACCCGCCGGCTTCAAGAGCTCTTTGGCGGCCCGGGCGCAACACGCAGCCGGACGCGCCGGCAATCGAGGAGCGCGACACGGCCGGAACCGGGACCCCACTCGCTACCCACCCGCTTCAAGAGCTCTTCAGCAAACGCAACGCAGCACGCGACCGGACCCCGCCGGCGACCGAGAGCTGCCGACCGCCGGCCAGGAGCGTCACGCAGATCAGGCGGGCGGTACGTGCTGGTGGTGGGCGCCGACGAGGAAGGCGACCACGCGCGCCGGGGCGCTGCCGTGGTTGCGCCACGCGTGGCGTGTCCCGTTCTGGACGACCGTGTCGCCGGCGCGCAGATGGACCTCGGCGCCGTCGTCGAGTTCGAGCCACACCTCGCCGTCGAGCACGACCTCGAAGTCGATCGACGCCGTCGTGTGCATGCCGGGGGCGTCGGGCTCCATGTGCTCGCGGGCGCCCGGCAGCTGTTCGTCTATCTCCGCCAGGGCGGCGTCCATGTCGGCGGGCGCACGGAACGAGTGGCGATCACCCGGCGGAACCGAGAAGATGAGGAACCGGTACCCGCCGACGGGCGGGAAGAACGCGACGGGCGATCCCTGCGCTCCGTCGTCGGGGAACGACGGCGGGGCGTCGCCTTCCCACAGGCGGTGGTACTCGGTGCCGGGGGCGAGCGCGACGGTGATCGGCTCGACGCGGCGGTCGTCGACGAAGACGGCTCGTCCTCGCTCGTCATGGCCGGTGACGACACGGCGGATCTCCATGCCGGGCACCGTAGA
The DNA here is from genome assembly GCA_030858325.1 of Actinomycetota bacterium. Classification (GTDB taxonomy): domain Bacteria; phylum Actinomycetota; class Acidimicrobiia; order Acidimicrobiales; family Ilumatobacteraceae; genus JALZMG01. Next base: position 861 of record JALZMG010000280.1, read on the forward strand.
TGCCGCCCGGTACGGTCCGCGTCCATGGACTTCGACACCATTCGCGTCCGCGTCGACGGCCCTCGTGGCGAGATCGTGCTCGACCGCCCGGACAAACTCAACCCGCTGTCGTCGCACACACTGCACGAGCTGGAGTCGGCGGCCCGCTGGCTGGACACCCACGACGACCTCAAGGTGGTCGTCGTGTCCGGCGCCGGCAGAGCGTTCTCCGCCGGTGCCGACGTGTCAGCGTTCGGCGAAGCACCCGACGGGCGTGACCCGCGCGACGACGCCGACAGCGGGTGGCGGATGGCCCGAGCGATGGACGAGCTGCGCGCCGTCACGATCGCCAAGGTGCACGGCTGGTGCGTCGGCGGCGGCCTCGTCCTGGCCGCCGTCTGCGACCTGCGCATCGCCGCCGAGGGTGCGCGGTTCTCCATCCCCGAAGTCGAACTCGGCATCCCCCTGGCCTGGGGTGGCATCCCCCGGCTCGTTCGTGAGATCGGCCCGGCGATGACCAAAGAACTGGTCATGACGTGTCGCGAGTTCAGCCCGCAGGAGGCCAAGGCGGCCGGCTTCTTGAACCGCGTCGTTCCTGACGACGAGCTGGACGGGGCGGTGGAGGAGCTGCTGACGACGCTCGTGCGGATGCCCAAGCTGGCGCTCCTGGCGACGAAGGTGCACACGAACGCCGTCACCGAGGCAATGGTCGGGACCGGCCGCAGCTGGTCCGACGCCGACGGCCTGCTGGCCGGACTGCGCGATCCGGAGTGCCGCGAGTCCGGCCGCCGCTACCTCGATCGCGTCCGTTCGCCGCGCCGCTGATCAGTTCCGAACGGCGACGCGCAACGTGCCGGACCCGGCGGCCGCGGGCGCAACGATCTTGTCGGTCAGCACGAGCGGCATCGGGTGGTCGATCTCGACGCTCGAACCGTCGGCCACGGCGTGGACGATGTCGGTCGCCTGCGCCGCCGCGCCGTCGACGGACATCGTCGTGCCGGCCAGCGCGCCCTCGTACACCTTGACGTACCACGTGCCGTCGGGCAGTCCGGTCAGCACGGTTGTCTCGTCGGCCTCGTGGTGGAAGATGTGCGGCGGCTCGATGTTGCCGGTCTGCTGCACGACGTGGATCTCGGTGTCCCAGCCGGCGGCCTGGAAGTCGGTCGTGATCTCCATCTCGCAACCGTCGCCGTCCACGTGCTCCCACATCAACGTGTCGCCGTCACGCGCGACCTGCAGCCCGGACCAGCACGGATCGAGGACAGGGTCGACAGTGACGCCGGCATGGCCGGCCGCCTCGAGTTCGGCGACGTCGAACACGATCTGGTCGAGGACGGGATCGAAGTGGTTGTCGACGTCCGGGCCGGCCGAGGCGTAGCTGGTGACGACCATCACCTCGTTGCACGTGGCGAAGTCGTCCCCCTCGTAGACCAGCTTGACCTGGCCGGAGGGCTTCAGCTGCACGTCCAGCAGACGTGCGTCGAGGGCCTGGCAGCGGACGGGGGCGAAGTCGTCGATCGGCGACTCGGCGTGCGCCGGGGCGGCGATGAAGGCGCCGGCGGCGAGGCCGACGGCGATGGGAACGAGTGGGCGGGTGGTGCGCTGCATAGCTCCTCCTCGGGAGGTGTTGGGCACCCGTCCAGAGCCGCCGCCGGGCACGACCTTGCACAAACCTGACGGACCGGGGCGACTCCGGACGGCGCGTCGTACGGTGGCGCGGTGGACGTCGGCGAGATCGTGCAGCTGGTGGAGGCGACGTCAGACATTGGGCTGGCGGGTGACGAGCTGACGCGGCTCGTCGAGCTGCTCGTCGAGTACGGCGCAACCCCCGACGAGATCGTGGCGGCGGCGGCGACGGGCAGCCCCGGTGGGCTGGCGCTCGACCTGGCGGTGCGCTCCGGCGGCGAGGCGCTGGAGTTCCGGGCGGCGACGGCAGCGGCTGGCCTGACGGTCACCGAGGCGGAGCGGATCTGGACCGCGCTCGGCTTCCCGGCCCCGACCGGGACCGGCCGCCGCCTCGATCCCGTCAGCGTGGACGCACTGCACTTCCTCGCCACGACCGGCCGCGATCTGCTCGGCCCTGAGCATTCCGTGGGTCTGACGCGGTATCGGCGCCGGGACGGCGCGCCTGGCCGAGGCCGTCGTCGACGCGTTCCGTGTTCGCTTCGAGGTCCCACAACTCGCGGCAGGGTCCGGCTACCCCGACGTCGTCGAGGAGTACGTCGCCATCGCTCGCAACCACGTTCCCAACCTGGTTGCGGCGATGTCCATGGCCCTGCACCATCATCTCGTCGAGGTGGCGTCCGGAGCGTGGAGCTTCGACAGGGAGGCCGGCGCAGCCAGGCGCCAACTGTGTGTCGGGTTCGTCGACCTCGTCGGCTACACCGCGCTCACCCAGAGCTCGACGACGCGAACGATGATGGACGTCATCACCCGGTTCGAAAACCTGGTCGGCGCGGAGCTCGGCCGGGGTGGTGGGCGGCTGGTCAAGTTGAGCGGCGATGCGGCGATGTTCATCGTCGACGAGCCCGAGCGGGCGTGCGGCATCGCGCTCGACATGGTCGAGACGTTCGAGGCCGATCCGTCGGTGCCGCCGATCCGCGTGGCGGTGGCGTACGGCACCGTCGTCGCCAGCAACGGCGACTACTACGGCGACGTCGTCAACGTCGCCGCCCGGCTCGTCGCGGTGGCCGAACCGGGTAGCGCGGTGGCGACGGCGGAGGCCGTCAACGGCGCCGGCGACACCGTCGGTGCCGAGCAGCTTCCTGCCCGGGCGCTGAAAGGCTTCCCCGAGCCGGCGCCCGTTTCCGGCTCGTGCGCCGTTAGACGTCCAGTGGGCCGCGGTCAACGGCGCCCGGTGCGCAGCCTGTGCAGCGTGTACGACAGGCCGTATCTCGTCCCGCCAGGTGTCGCCGGCCGGGCCGCGTACTCCTGCACGAGCGCGTCAAACCGGGCCGACAGCTCTGTGGCTTCCTCCTCGGACAGCTGCAACCCGAGACGTGAGTTGTCGACGAGCGCGTCCGGGCCGGCATCCGCCAACTCCGCGCGCAGCGCGTCCAGCGTGGCGAGCACGCTGACCATCTGGTCCTGCGGGCGGGGAACGGCGAGGATCCACGACTTCCCCGTCGCCCGGTATGGCTTCTCCAGCGCCCCCCGCGCTCCGGAGCGTACGGCCTCGGCGCCGAGGAAGCCGGTGCGCACCAACGTGCGCACGTGGTAGAGCGTCGTCGCCGGATCCTGACCGAGGTGATCGGCGATCTCCTTGTTCGTGAACGACTCGTGCAGGCACAGGCGCAGGATCCGTAGGCGCAGCGGGTGGGCCATCGCCTTGAACTCCTCGGGCGTCGCGTCCGGCCGGTTGGTCGACCGCTGCTTCTTGCGCTCCGCCATTGACGGCAGCGTAATTGATTGATAAAACTCAATCAATGGCTCGGAACGAGCGAAACTTCGCGCACCTGGTGACCGCGTCCGGGCTGTCCAACCTCGCCGACGGCGTCTTCCAGATCACGTTGCCGCTCGTCGCCCTAGGCATCACGCGCGATCCTGGTGCGTTCGCGTCGGTCACGCTCATCGGGCGGTTGCCGTGGCTGTTGTTCTCGCTGCCCGCCGGTGCGCTCGCCGACCGGCTCGACCGGCGGCGCACGATGACGCTCGTCAACGTGGCGCGGGCGGCGATGATCGGTGGCCTGGCCGTGGTCGTGGCCGCCAACCTCGAGGAGCTGTGGTTGCTGTACCTCGTCGCGTTCGGGCTCGGCGTCGGAGAGACGTTGTTCGACACGGCCGCCCAGTCGATCCTGCCCAACATCGTCGTGGACCCTGGCCGCCTGTCCAAGGCCAACGGTCGCCTGTACAGCGTTGAGCTGACGGCCAACCAGTTCATCGGACCACCGATCGGCGGCCTCCTCGCCGGCGTCTCGCTGGCCGGTGCCTTGGCGGGCAGCGCCGCCGCGTACGCCGTCGCCGCGGCCGTGCTGATGCTCCTCGTCGGCCGCTTCCGCCCGGCGCGGGCGGCGACACCGACACGCATCCGCTCCGACATCGCCGAAGGTGTCCGCTACCTCGCCGGGCACCGACTGTTGCGCACGCTCGCGGTCTGCGTCGGGATCTCCAACCTCGCTTCGACGGCGACGTTCGCCGTCTTCCCGCTCTATGCCGTCGAGCCGGGTCCGATGGGACTGTCGGGAGCGGGGTTCGGTGTCCTCCTGGCCACGCTCGCCGCCGGCTCCGTGCTCGGCTCGCTGGTCGTCGCCCGCATCGAGCGCCGCCTCGGGCGGCGATGGACGCTGCTGGTGGCGATGTCGTCGTTCCCGTTGCTCTTCCTCGCGCTCGCGGCGACGTCGTCGGCCGTCTGGATCGCCGCCGCGTTCTTCGTCGGCAGTGCGCTCGGCGTCGGCTGGAACATCGTCACCGTGTCGCTGCGGCAACGCATCGTCCCGGACCATCTGCTCGGCCGCGTGAACTCCGGGTACCGCCTGCTGGCGTGGGGCACGATGCCGCTCGGGGCGGCGCTCGGCGGCGCCGTCGGCAGCCGGTGGGGTGTCGACGCGGTGTTCTGGACGAGCACGGTGCTCAGCGCCGTCTGCATACCGATCGTCGCCGTCGCCGTCACTGACAGCGCACTGCGCGTCGCCGACGACGCAGCGGCCGGCCCGGAGATCGCCCATGACCCGGCGTCGGCCCCGGCGCGATGAGCGCGCCTGGCGCGCTCATCGCTCATCGCGGGCGTTGGAGGATGCGGATCCGGGAGCGCAGTTCGTCGCGTTCGCCGTAGCAGCCGCGCAAGAAGCGTGTGCCGGTGGCCTCGGTGAACGCGTCGCGGCCGTGGAGCATGCGACGGTTGTCGAACGCCAGCAGATCACCGGGCGCGAACGAGATGCGGACGGCCAGGTCGGAGCGGTACGTCAGCTCGAACAGCGCCCTGAACGCGGCGTAGGCCGGTTCCACGTCGTCGAACGCGGCGGCGAGTGGAGCGCGCAACCAGTTGCCCACGCGCACCTCCGTGACCACGCCGTCGGCGTCGAGCACGATCGGCGTCGACGCCCAGCGATAGTCGCTGACCTTGGAGCGGTTCGCCCATTGCCAGCGCACGCGCGTGAGCACGTCGAAGTGGTCAGGGTGCTCCTCACGCAGCACCTCGGCGACACGGAAGCCGTCGAGGTAGATGCCCTCGCCCCCCGGTACCTCGTTCTCGATGCAGTGCAGGAACTGCAGGCCGGGCTGGTACTCGCGAGTGGCCAGGTCGACGTGCGGCGGCAGCGCGAGCGCGGTGTTGGCGTTCGTGATCGGGTCCGGCTCGGAGCGCACATCCCACAGCACGCCGAAGTTCGTCTCCCTGACGATCCCGACGCGGCCGGCGACGCGCCCGACGGCATCCACGTCGAGCGGGACGTCGCGCAGCCGCGTGACACCGAACGTGCTCAGCGCAAGGAGCCACTCCAACAGGGCGTCGTCGTCGGACAGGACGGCAGGCCCGCCGAACGTCGGTGGCATGCCAGGCGTCGACGCGTCCCATGTCGTGCGCGCCGCTGCGGCCCCGACCTCTGCGGAACCGTCGTAGCAGTTGGCCCGCAACCAGCCGGCGTGGTAGCGGCTGCGGTGCCCGTCGACGGCCCACTCGACGTCGAGATGGCCGTCGCCGGAAACGTCGGCTGACTGGGCCGGGTATTCCTCAGGCACGGAGATCAGCTCGAACGTCTGCTCCTTCGTCACCTGATGCACGCAGTCGGAGCATGGGCAGTTGTCGCGCAACCAGACGTGATGGAACCGACCCGAGTGCCCGTCGGCCCACTCGACGTCGATCCAGCGTGCACTGTTGCGCGCGGTACGAACGCCGGGCTGGCGCGGGTACATCTCGAAGTCGGGCGTCACCGCCTCGTCGACGTCGACGTTCACGGCGCGTGCACGGGCTCGTGCGGCTCGTACCCCGCGCCGCCAGGTTCCGACGTCGGCGTCGCGTCAGGGATCTGCGGGGTGTCGGCGAGCAGCCGCTTCGTGTAGTCCTGCTCCGGCTCGGTGAGCACCTGTTCGGTCGAGCCGACCTCGACGATGCGGCCGTCGGCCATCACCGCGACGCGGTGGGCGATCGAGCGCACGAGCGGCAGGTTGTGTGTGACGAAGAGCATCGACAGGCCGAGATCGCGTTGCAGTTCGGCGAGCAGTTCGACGACGGCGGCCTGCACCAGAACGTCCAGTGCGGACGTCACCTCGTCGCAGACCAGCACGTCAGGTCGACTGACGAGTGCCCGGGCGATGGCCACCCGCTGGCGCTCTCCACCCGACAGCTGGTCGGGATAGCGGTCGGCATAGGCGGCGCTGAGCGACACCCGCTCCAGCATCTCCCCGACGAGTCGCTTGGCGTCAGCCGGCGTGCTCTTGCCGATCGCCAGCGGCCGGGCGACGGAGTCCCCGACGGGCCGCCGCGGGTTGAGTGAGCTGTACGGGTTCTGGAACACGTACTGGATCTTCAGGCGCTGCTCGACCGGCCGGTCCCGTGCCGCGTTTGCCAGCCGGGCCGCACCGAGCAGGATCTCGCCGGACCACTCGTGATGCAGGCCGCCGATCGAGCGCGACACCGTCGTCTTCCCCGAACCGGATTCGCCGACGAGCGCAAGGCACTCGCCGGGCGCGACCTGCAGGTCGACGTCGTGGACGACGGTCGTGCCGGTGTACGCGGCGGACATGTCACGCACGGTCAACGCGGCGTCGGCGGGGGCGAGGTCACGGCTGCGCTCGGAGCCGCGCGGTGCCTCGCGCGCCTCGCCAATGCGCGCCCGCGGGTGGAAGCAGCGCACGACATGGTCGGGCCCGACGGGCTCGACGGCGGGGAACGTACGGCGGCACTCGTCGGTCGCCGCCTCGCAGCGCGGGGCAAACGAGCAGCCGGTCGGCCGGTGCCCTGGTGACGGCGCCCGGCCGGGAAGGCCTGACACCTCTCGATCTCCCGTCATCGCCGGTATGGCGGCGATCAGGTGCCGCGTGTACGGATGGGCGGCACCGGCGAACAGCTCGGCCGTCGGCCCCTGCTCGACGATCCGACCGGCGTACATCACGGCGACGCGGTCGGCCAGGTTGGCGACGACGGCCAGGTCGTGGGTGACGTAGAGCGCGGCGACGCCGTGGCTGCGGCACAGATCCCTCACAGTCGTCAGCACGTGGGCCTGCGTGCTGACGTCGAGCCCGGTGGTCGGCTCGTCGAGCACGATGACGCTCGGCCGGCAGGCGAACGCCATCGCCAGTCCGACGCGCTGCTGCTGCCCGCCGGAGATCTGGTGCGGGTAGCGGCGGACAAAGTCGCGCGTCGACGGCAGCAGCACGTCGCCGAGCACCTCCACCAGACGCGCCCGCCTGGCTTGCGCCGAGCCACCGAAGTCGTGAGCCTCGAGGACTTCGAGGATCTGCTTGTCGATGCGCAGCGCCGGGTTCAGTGCCGTGCTCGGGTCCTGCGGCACGTAGCTGACCAGCTCGCCGCGGCTGCGGCGCAGCTGGCCGCTGCTGAGCCCGAGCATCGAGCGCCCGCCGATCTCCACGCGACCACCGTTGATCCGCGCGCCCTTGCGGGCATGGCCGAGGACGGCGAGGCCGACCGTCGTCTTGCCCGAGCCGGACTCGCCGACGAGCCCGAGTACCTCGCCGGCGCCGATCGTCAGCGAGACCTCCTCGACGATGTCGTGACCGGAGGTGGCGACGTCGATGCGCAACGCGTCGATGTGCAACGCGTTCGTCGTCGCCGGTGCGCTGGCAGTGGCCGTCATCAGTCCGCCCGCCCCCGGTCGATGCCGGCAACCGCCCGCCCCAGCCCGTCGGCGACCAGCCCGACGCCGACGGTCAACAGACCGATGGCGAAGATCGGCAGCAACGTGCCCCACGGTTGCTGGCTCAGAGCGAGGCGGTTCTCGTTGACCATCTGCGCCCAGTCGGCCTTGTTCAAGCCCAGCCCGAGGCCGAGGAACCCGAGCGCGCCGATCAGGAAGATCGAGTACGTCAGGCGCAGGTTGGCCTCGACGAGCAGCGGGCCGGCGACGTTCGGCAGCACCTCCGAGCCGAGGATGCGCGTGCGCGACTCGCCGAGCGCCTCGGCCGCGCCGATGAAATCGCGCTCGACGACGCCGAGCGCGGCGCCACGCGTGACCCGGGCGACGCGCGGGATCACGGTCAGCGCGACGAGCAGGACGATGACCGATGAGTTCCGGCCGAGCGTGGTGATCGCGACGAGCAGCAGCAACAGGCCGGGGAAGGCGAGGACGATGTCGACCGCCCGCATCAAGACGTTGTCGAGGCGGCCGCGGTTGTAACCGGCGACGAGCCCGATGACGACGCCGACGACGAGGCCGATCAGCGTGGCCACGACGGCGAGCAGCAGGATCGTCCGCCCGCCGTGCAGGAACCGTGACCACACGTCCTGGCCCAGGGCGTCCGTGCCGAACAGCACGCCATCGACGTTGCGCGTGTTCGGCGTGCCGACGAACTCGGTCGGCCCGTGCGGCGCGATCCACGGGCCGACGACGGCGATGCCGACGACGAAGGCGACGATGGCGAGGCCGATGCGCGTGCGCCACAGGTCGAGCGCGACGCGTATGAACCCGCGTCGCGCCAGCGGTCTGGCCGGGACCTCGACGATCGGGACGTCGGCGATCGCGGTGACGGCGATCTCGTCGGTCATGCGAGTTGCGTCCTGAGTCGCGGCGTGACGAGCACGGTGCCGACGTCGGCGAGGAGGTTGACGACGACCCAGATCCCGGAGATGAACATGGCGATGAACTGGACGACGGGGACGTTGCGATCGGTCACCGCGTCGCGCAGCGCGCCACCGATGCCGGGGTAGTTGAAGAGGTACTCGATGAGGATCACGCCGCCGGCCAGGTAGGCGATGTTGAACGCGACCACCTGCAACGTCGGGCCGATGGCATTGGGCAGGGCATGGCGCCACAGCACGGCCCGCTCGGGCAGCCCTTTCAGCCGGGCCATCTCGACGTAGTCGCTCTCCAACACCTCGATCATCGAGGCGCGCATGACGCGCGAGACGTACGGCACGACGACGAGCGTCAGCGTCAGCACGGGCAGGACCAGGCCGTCGGGATCCGACCACGGTCGTTCCCCCGGCCGGATGCGCGTGACTGCGGGGAAGATGTGCCACACGTTCGTCGCCAGCAGCACCACGAGCAGCAGCCCGAGGACGAAGTCCGGCATCGAGGCGAGCAGCAGGCTCGTCCCCGACGACGTCGAGTCGAACGCCTTGTCGCGGCGGGCTGCAGCGTACGTGCCGACGGTGATGGAGAGCGGGATCGATATCGCCGCGCTGATCGCCATGAGGAACAGCGAGTTCCAGACCCGGTCGCCGAGGACGTCGAGCACCGGGACGCCGTTCGTGAACGAGACGCCGGGGTCGCCGGTCAGCAGCCCCGAGATCCAGTCCCAGTACTGGGTGAGGACGGGCCGGTCGAGGCCCAGTTCCTGGCGCTTGGCGGCCAGCGCCGCCGGCAGCGCGTCGCGTCCGAGGATCGCCTGCGCGGGATCCGACAGCGCCTGCGTCAGCGCGAACACGGCGACGGACACGATGAACAACGTCAGCACGCCGAACAGGAGCCTCCTGACGATGAACTTCACGACCCCCATCGCGTCACCCCGCTGTCATGGCTCGGTCGGCGAACCGCGGTGATCCGTCTTCGTACTCGGCAACTCCCGTCAGCTGTCGATCCAGATGTTCTTGAATCCGCGCCCGAAGTGGTCGAGGTTGAGCACGTTCGGGCGGGCCTCGAAGCCCTGCACGTTCGCCGCCGTCGCGTCGATGAGGTTGTTGAAGAACGGGATGAGGTTGCCGCCCTCCTCGTGCTCCTCGCGTTGCATCTCCTCGATGATCGCGCAGCGTGCATCGTCGTCGGTCTCGGCAAGCGCCTGGTCGTATTTCGCCTGGAAGTCGCTGCCTTCCGGTGGCCAATGCGTCTCCGGATA
>JALZMG010000283.1 GCA_030858325.1 Actinomycetota bacterium
CCGCTGTCGTCGCGACCCTCTGCCGTCTTCGCCTCGTCGTTGTAGTACGTGAAGTTCGTGGCGCCTTCGAACCACACCGTGCCGGTGGAACCCGTCGGCACCTCGTTGCCGTCGTCGTCGAGGATCAGCAGCGTGCCGAGGATCGGCTTGCCGACGGTGCCCGGATGGGCCAGCCATTCCTCGCTGTCGCAGAACGTGAAGCCGTTGGCCTCCGTCGCCCCGTAGTACTCGATGAGGATCGGTCCGAGCCAGTCGATCATGTCCTGCTTCACCGGCACCGGGCACGGCGCGGCGGCGTGGATGACGACCTCCAGCGACGTCATGTCGTACCGCGTGCGCACGTCCTCCGGCAGCTTGAGCAGGCGGCTGAACATCGTCGGCACGACCTGACTGTGCGTGATGCCGTGGCGCTCGATCAGTGCCAGGTACTGCTCGGGCTCGAAGCGTTCCATGATGATCGAAGTCGCCCCGAGCCGCAGCGCCGAAGCCACCGACGCCTGCGGCGCCGAGTGGTAGATCGGCGCCGGCGACAGGTACGTCATCCCCGGGCGCATGTGGAACAGGTGGTTGACGATGAACTGCATCACCGGCAGCGCCTCGCCCGGGTGCGCGTCCGGCAGCGGGCGGAGGATGCCCTTCGGGCGGCCCGTCGTGCCGGAGGAGTAGAGCATCGCCGCGCCGAGTTGCTCGTCGTCGATGCGTGTCGGCGGGAACGGCTCCAGTGCCGCGTCGTACGGTTGGAACGGTCCGATCGCGTCGTCCGTGTCGACGCACAGGAACGTCGTCACCTGCGGGGTCTCCGCAGCCGCAGCAATGGCTGTCTCCGCTTTGGCCGCTGTCGTGATGAACACCTTGGCGTCGCAGTCATCGACGATGTAGGCAACCTCTTCGGCCGTGAGGTAGGAGTTGATGCACGTGTAGTAGAGACCGGCCCGCTCGGCGGCCGACATCGTCTCGAAGAAGCGCAGGTTGTTCTCCATGAACAAGGCCACGTGGTCCCCCCGCTGCAGCCCGGCGTCGCGGTAGAGGTGGGCGAGCCGGTTGGCGTTTCCCTCGAACTCGGCGAACGTCAGCTGTGCGCGGCTCGTCGCCATGACGAGTGCCGGTTGGTCAGGATGCTGCTCGGCGTAGGCCCCCGGGTACATGCCCGCCGAAGGTAGCCGCCGGTCTCAGGTGCGCGGCTGGCGGGCGTGACGGCGGTACCAGCGCCGCCGGAGGCGATCACGCGGTGGGTGCGTCGCCGTGCGCTGCGCTCATCGGTCGACTCGGGACCACGGTCGCACCGATCGCCGCGTCGGCGCGGGGGAAGGGGATGACCTGGACGAGCGGCGTGCCCTTCGGCAGCACGTGGACGCCGTCGGCGGCGACGGCGACGAACGGGAGTTGACGGGCGTCGGGAACGTGGCGGTGTCGACGATGCCGCTGAGCACGGTCACGATGTCGTGGGGCCGGTTCAGCGGCGGCACGAACAGACAGCTCCAGCCAGGTGCCGTGCGCACCGTCCAGTCGTTGCGAAATTTCATCGGCGGCCGCGGCTCGTACGGGTTGCCGGCGACCTGGAACGCGCCGTGGTTGCTCACCATCTGCCGGTCGAACTCCCAGCCGGCCTCGACGTGCTTGCCGCCGTCGCCGATCTCCAGGCGCACGGTGGCCGCCAGCGGGATGATCCACCCGGTCGTCATGGCGGCGAGGAGCGGCATGCACCGCTTCACCGTTGCGCCGTCGTTCGTCGCCGAGAGCTGATCATGGTCGACGCCGGGCAACCTGGCGAACCACGACGGCAGCTCGCGGCGAGCAGGGAGCGGCTCGGCGATGACGCCGTGGTCGTCACGGCGACACGGGAACTCGGGGCCTGGCGAAGTCCCGGCGGCCCGCCGGCCCGGCATGCGCATCAGCATTGTCAGTCGTCGTCGTCCGACTCGTCGTCGTCCGACTCGTCGTCGTCATCGTCGTCGTCGTCGTCGTCGTCGTTCGAATCGTTGCTCGAGCTGTTGGAACTGCTGTTGCTCGACGAGTTCGAACTCGTGTTGCTGGAGCTGTTTGAGCTCGTGTTACTCGACGAGTTGGAACCCGTGTCGCTGGAGCTGTTCGCGCC
>JALZMG010000290.1 GCA_030858325.1 Actinomycetota bacterium
TCGGTGCCCTCTGGATCGCCCTGCCCCGCCTGACCGGGACGAACCACCACTCCCCCACGCCCCCCGGCGCGATGAGTTGAGGACCATGCCGACGTCTGCCCGTCCAGCACCCCGACGACAGGAGCAGTGATGAGCACGTTGGACAAGACGTTCGAGGCGACGATGGAGCAGAGCCCGGCCGCAGGCGGGTGGACGTACGTCGTCATGGCCGACTCGGCCGAATACTTCGGTACGCGTGGGCTCGTCAAGGTCCGCGGCACCGTCGACGGGGAGCCGTTCCGGAGTTCGTTCATGGCGCTCGGCGACGGCCGCCACAAGCTGCCGATCAAGGCGGCGCTGCGCACGGCGATCGCCAAGCAGGCCGGCGACGTGGTGACCGTGCACCTCCTCGAGCGCCTCGACCGCTGACACCATCCCTCGGCCTGGGTTCCCCCGAGTACGAATGGGTACACGGCGGCGATGAGCGACGAGGGGCGAGCCGGCCGTTCACCGGGGTCGCGAGACGCGGTTGACGCGATCGTCGTTGGGGCAGGTCCGAACGGACTTGTCGCCGCCAACGTGCTCGCCGACGCCGGATGGAACGTGCTCCTGCTCGAGGCCAACGGCGCGCCGGGCGGGGCCGTCCGGACGGAGGAGTTGACGGCGCCCGGCTTCCGCAACGACGTGTTCAGCGCGTTCTACCCGTTCACGGCGGCGTCGCCCGTGATGCGCGCGCTCGAGCTCGACCGCTTCGGGCTGCGGTGGACGCACGCCCACCACGTGCTCGCCCATCCCCGCCGGGACGCGCCGGCGGCGATCCTCGACCGCGACCTCGACGTCACCGCCGCCAACCTCGATCGCGACGCGCCGGGTGACGGCGATGCGTACCGGCGGATGTACGCCGGGTTCGCCGAGGTCGCCACGCCGCTGCTCGCCTCGCTGCTGTCGCCGTTCCCCCCCGTTCGGGCGTCGGCCCGCCTGGCCCGTGCCGCCGGGCTGGACGGCCTGCGGGATCTCGCCCGCCTCGCGCTGGTCCCGCTGCGGCGGTTCGTCCAGGAGGAGTTCGCCGGCGTCAACGGCCCCCTCCTCGTGGCTGGCTCGGCGCTGCACGCTGATTTCACACCGGAGACCGCTGGCAGTGCCATCTTCGGGTGGCTGCTCACGTGCCTCGGCCAGCATGTGGGGTTTCCGGTGCCCGTCGGCGGTGCCGGAGCGATCACGGACGCACTCGTCAGCCGAGCCGGCACGCGTGGCGTGCACATTCGCTGCGACGCTCGCGTCGACCGCGTCGTCGTCGAACGGGGCCGGGCCGTCGGCGTGACCGTCGACGGCGGAGAGCTGATCCCCGCGCGCTACGCCGTGCTCGCCGATTGCGATGCCACTCAGCTGCTGCTGTCGATGGTCGGGCCGAACCACCTACCGGCGTCCGTCGTCGCGCGGATGCACCGGGTCCAGCGCAGCTCGGCCACGTTCAAGGTGGACTGGGCGCTGACGGCGCCGCTCCCGTGGGCGGACCCCGACGTTCGCCGGGCCGGCACGGTGCACGTCGCCGCCAGCGTCGACGAACTGAGCGTCACGGCGACACAGCTGGCGATCGGGCAGATCCCTGCCGACCCGTTCCTGCTGATCGGCCAGATGACGACGACCGATCCGACCCGGTCGCCGCCGGGCACGGAGTCGGCGTGGGCGTACACCCACGTGCCTATGGACGTGTGCGGCGATGCCGGGCCGGACGGCATCGAAGGGCGCTGGCACGACGAGGACCGGCGGCTGTTCACTGCGCGCATGGAGCAGCGCATCGAACGGCTGGCACCGGGGTTCCAGTCGCTGATCGCCGCTCGCCACGTGCTCGCTCCCCCCGACCTCGAGGCGCGCAACGCCAACCTCGTCGGCGGCGACATCAGCGGCGGCACGGCGCAGCTGCACCAGCAGCTCGTCTTCCGCCCGATTCCCGGGGTCGGTCGCCCCGAGACCCCAGTCCGCCGCCTGTACCTGGCGTCGGCCTCAGCGCATCCCGGCGGCGCCGTCCACGGCGCCTGCGGGGCGAACGC
>JALZMG010000301.1 GCA_030858325.1 Actinomycetota bacterium
CTGCCGACGACGCAGACGTCGATCACAGGACGCCGCGGATCAGCCGGCGCGGGCGCGCACGCCGATCGGGGCGATCAGGCGGTAGCCCGCGGCGTGGCGCTCGTCCTCGCTCTCGCCGCCCCAGAACCCGTACTCGTGGTGGGTCCGGGCGAAGATGCGGCACGACGCCTGCACCGCGCACTCGGCGCAGACCTGCCGGGCCGCCGCTTCGCGGCGCTCCCGGGCCTGCGGGCGCTCGGCCGACGAGGGGAAGAACAGGTGCGTCAAGCCCTTGCAGGCGGCGTCGTGCATCCATTCCTCGCCGTCCGGAACGGTTCCGGCGATCTCGACAGCTGCCATCCAATACCCCCTCGGCACGATGACCCGACCGACGTTAGGACATAAATGATCGAGGAGTCAATTGTCGGCTGCAACTGATCGTGTGGCAGCCGTCACGCCTGCCGCGAAGCGGTCGACATCCTCACTCGTCGTGTCCCACGCCGTCATCCACCGCACCTGGTGGCGGGAGACGTCCCAGTCCCAGAAGAAACACCACGTGCGGAGCGGCTCGATCACAGCCGGCGGCAGGGTCGGAAAGACGCTGTTGACCAGGGGTGGGGGACCGAGCTCGATCCCGGGCAGGTCATGCGTCGCCGCGTGCAGCGCCGTCGCCGCGCCGTTCGCCGTCGCTGCCAGGTCGAGCCACAGCCCGTCAGCCAGGAGCGCCGCGAACTGGGCGGCGATGAAGCGCATCTTCGACGGCAGCTGCGTCACCTGCTTGCGCAGGTACGGCGCCCGCCGCGCCAGCTCGGGAGTGAGGAACACGACGGCCTCGCCGCCGAGCAAGCCGTTCTTCGTGCCGCCGAACGTGACGACGTCCACGCCGGCGTCGACGGTGAACGAGCGCAGCGCGGCGACGTCCCCGCCGAGCGCGGCCGCGGCGTTGGCGATGCGCGCCCCGTCCATGTGCACGGTCATCGAATGGCGGTGGGCGGTGGCACACAGCGCGGCCACCTCGTTTGCGGTGTACAGCGTGCCGAGCTCGGTGCTCTGCGTGATCGACACCACGCCGGGCTGGGCGTGATGCTGGACGCCGAGTTGGTGGGCCAGGCCGTCGATCTGCTCTGGGCGCAGCTTGCCGTCCGTCGTGCGCACGTCGATCAACTTGGCGCCGACGATCCGTTCCGGCGCGCCTGTTTCGTCCGTGGCGATGTGCGACCAGTCGCTGCAGATGACGGCCTCGGCCGGCCCGACCAGCGCGAGCAGCGCGAGCACGTTGGCGCCCGTGCCGTTGAACGTCAACAGCGTCGTGGCCTCACCGCCGAACAGTTCCCGGAACGAATCCTCGCAGGCGTGCGTCCAGCGGTCGTCGCCGTAGGCCAGCGCGTGGCCGTGGTTGGCTCTGGCCACGGCGTCGAGCACGGCCGGGTGGGCTCCCGCCGCGTTGTCGCTGGCGAAGGAGCGTTCCGGGGCTGGCGGCAGCTGCACGGGGCCAGTATGACCAGCACTACGGTGAGCGGCCATGTCCGAGATGGTGGCGATGGAGCGCGTCAAGGAGGCCGGACCGCAGTTGACGGCGGCGGAACGGCGCGTCGCCCAGGTCGTGATCGAGCGACCGCAGCTCGTCGGCTTCGGCACCGTCGCCGACCTTGCCGAGGCCGCCGGTGCCGGCGCGGCGACCGTCGTCCGGCTGGCCGCCAAGCTCGGCTTCGACGGGTTTTCGGCATTGCAGGTTTCGATCCAGGAGGACCTCGCCCGCCAGCTCCGCCCGGCCGCCGAGCGCATCCGGGAACTCGGCGGGGACCAGCCGATCGAGCGACACCGCGCGGCCGAGTTGTCCAACGTCCAGGCCACGCTCGACGCCGTCGACACCGACACGTTGGAGGCGGTCGTGGACCTGCTCGCCGACCTCGGCCGGGACGTCCACGTGCTCGCCGGCGAGGCGGAGCGGGGGATTGCCGCCCAGTTCGCGTACGAGCTGGCGGCCCTGCGGCCGGGCGTCCGACTGTTGAGTGGCAGTGAGGTGCTCGTACGCCGCGACCTGGCGCTCAGCGATCCCGGCGCCGTGGTCGTGGCCGTCGACCTGCGACGCTACGAGCGCTGGGTGCTGAACACTGCGGCCCAGGCCACCGAGGCCGGGCACCGGCTGGTGGCGCTGTCCGATGGCGTGCTGTCGCCGTTGGCGATGGCCGCCGGGCACTCCTTCGTCGTGTCCGCGGCCTCGGTGTCGGCGTTCGACAGCCATGTCGGGACGCTCGCGTTGCTCAACCTGATCGTCGCCAACACGGCCGAGCGCTTGAAGGAGTCCGCCGCCGATCGCCTGCAGCGCGTCGAGTCGTCATGGGCGGCCGCGGGCTCGCTCTCCAGCCATGAGTGACGTGCCGGCCGCCAGCGACGACACCTGGGAGGGCGAGCGAGCGCAACGCTGGGTCGAGCAGTCGGCCGGGTTGGAATTGCAGCTGGCGCCGGTCGGCGAGCTGCTGTTCGCCGCCGCCAGACTGCGACCGGGGGAGGCCGTGCTCGACGTCGGCTGCGGCACAGGTCCGACGACGTACGCCGCCGCGGCGATGGTCGCGCCAGGTGGCCGACTGGTCGGTCTCGACGTGTCGGCGACGATGCTCGACGCCGCCCGCAGCGCCGACTCTGCCGGCGGGCGCACGTCCACGCCGATCGAGTGGGTGGCCGCCGACGCCACGACCTGGCCGGGTGCGGCGGCGTCGTTCGACGTCGTCATCTCCCGCTTCGGCGTGATGTTCTTCGCCGACGTGGCGAGCGCGTTCGCCAACCTCGCCCGGATGACCGCAGCGGAAGGGCGCCTGGCGATGGTCGTCTGGCCGCGCCGGTCGGAATCGGAGATCTTCGAGGTCCCGCTGGCGGCCGCGCTGCGCGCGCTGGCGGGTGCCGACGTGGCGGTCGAGGAACCGCCACCCGACCAGGGTCCCTTCTCCCTCAGCGACCGCGCCGGCGTGACGACCATGCTGCACGCATCGGGCTGGGCCGACGTCGAGTGGGCGCCGCACGACCTGTCGCTGGCCGTCGGCGGGGGACTGGCACCGGCTGCTGCCGCGGAGGCGTCGATGGCAGTCGGCCCCGCCCGCATCATCGTCGCCGACATCGACGACGCGGCCACCCGACTCGTCGGCGAGGCGATCACGCAGGAGTACGAGGCCAGGACCGACGACGCCGGTCACGTCGTGCTCGGCGCGCGCGTCGTCGTCGTGACCGCCAACAGGGCGTGAGCCAGGAACGCCGGTGCCGGTGGTGTCGGCGGGCGCTGCCCGAGCGCAACGGTCGCGGCCGACCCAAGGAGTTCTGCTCGCAACGCTGCCGCCAGTGGGACTGGGTGGCCCGCCAGCGCGCGCGCGAGCTGGAGTTGAGCGACGGCGAGGTGGTCATGGCAAGAGCGACGCTCGACGAACTGCACGACGAGCTCTACGTTCTCGCCTGCGCCGTCGACGACGCCGACCGCGACCTCGACACCCTCGGGTCGCGCCCGACCCCGGAGGAGCTGCGCCAGATCATCGACTGGCTCCTCGAAGCGGCGCGACCTCTGCGCAACCGCGAAATCCCCGCACCGGAGTGACACCCCGTTATTTCGTCATGACGGATTAACGGCCGTTGGACTGGACGGGGGGAAGCGCGGGGGAAGCGCGGGGAAAGCGCGGGGCCAGGCATCTCACGTCGGGGCTGGTGGCGTCGGCATTGCTTGTGAAATGGGTGGGGCCGAGTGCGGCGACGGTTGCCAGGCCGCCCAGTTCGGTGATGGGCACGACCGCGCCCAGATCGGCGACGCCCTGCGTCCGGCCTCCCGGGCCGAACGCCCGGGCCGAACGCCCATAATGTCCGTTATGTCAAGTTGGCGGGTCTCGGTCCGATCGTCGCTGCAATCGCTCATTTCGGGCTCTGACCTGGGGTCATGACCTCTGGCGTAGCCGCTTCGGGCGAACCGTCGCCGCCTCCCACGGCCGGTTTGTTGCGGACGTGTGACCTCACGCGCCGATGACTCTTGCGTTCGCCCGGTGAGGAGGCCTGTCCTGATGTCCAATCGATCTTCCACGCGCCCCGTGGTCCGCTGCCTTGCGGCAGCGCTCGCCGTGGCCGGCGGTGTCTCCACGTTCGGTGGCGGTCTTGCCGTCGCCGCGCCCGCTGCCGGCCCCGGCCCGACCATGCCCATCGCACCGGGCGGTTCGGTCGTCGGCCTGGAGCGCGGCGACTACGGCGAGGAGGTCAAGCAGCTCCAGGAGGCGCTGATCCGCGTCGGCGTCGGTGTGCGCGGCGGCGTCGACGGCTACTTCGGCTCGGCGACCCAGGCGTCGGTCAAGGCGTGGCAGAACTACAAGGGACTCCCCGTCACCGGCGTCGTCGACGCGGCGACGGCAACCTCGCTCGGTCTCGTCGCCACTGCGCCGAGCGCTCCCTCGTCCACCGGCGGCGTGCTGGCCAACGGTTCTCGTGGTCGGGCTGTCGCCCAGTTGCAGTTGGCGCTGATCAACAACGGGTATGTCCCGACCGGCGGCGTGGACGGCATCTTCGGCGCGGCGACCGAGGGGCAGGTCAGGCGGTACCAGCAGGCCAAAGGCCTGCCCGTCACCGGCCAGGGCGACGCGGCGACGCTGCAGGCCCTCGGCCTGGCCGGCGGCTCCGGCGGTTCGACGGGCGGCGGGGGCGCGCTGGCCATCGGGGCGCGAGGTACCGCCGTCGTCGAGATGCAGAACCGCCTGATCAAAGTCGGCATCAACGTCCCGGGCGGAGCCGACGGCATCTTCGGCCCGGCGACCCAGGCCGCGTTGAAGTC
>JALZMG010000346.1 GCA_030858325.1 Actinomycetota bacterium
GGTCCGGCCCCTTGGACGGCGCCAGGACGACGGTGGCCCCACGCTCGAGCACCTCGCCGGCGGCGGGCGTGGCGGAGATGACCACCCCGTCAGGCACCTCGTTGTCGAAGACCGCAGGCTCCAGGTCGACTTCGAGTCGTAGCTCGCGAAGCGCGGCAGACGCCTCGTCGACAGTCCGACCGACGACGTCTGGCACCGTCCGCGGCTCCGGGCCGGCGGAAACGACGATCGCCACCTGCGTCTCCGGCAGCACGTCGCCGCCGGCGACGAGTGTGTTGGCGGCGGGAACGGACCACGCCAGGACCTCGCCGGGTGCCGCCTCCTCGTCGAACCGCTCGGTCGGCGTGAGGGCGAGGAGGCCGAGCTCGGCGAGCGCAGTTTCCGCCGCGCCGATGGCGAGCCCGCGCAGCTCCGGGAGCGCGCGCAGCTGTGGTCCCTCACTGACCACGAGGAGGAACGGTTCCTCCTCGGCCAAGGTGGCTCCTACGGCCGGTTCGGTGCGGATCACGCTGCCCGCGACGGGCTGTTCGTCGCTGCGTTCACGCCGCACGTCAAGTTCCCAGTCGAAGTCGGCCACTCGGCTCGTGGCCGCGTCCACGTCGAGGCCGGCGAGCTGCGGCACCTCGTGGGTCGTCGGGACCCGGAACAGCAACGAGGCGACGAGGGCCAGGGCACCGAGCGCGCCGAGGAAGACGAGCGTTGCAAGCACGACGAGCCAGCGCCGGCCCGAGCGGCGGCGCTCCTTGCGCGTCGCCAGTTGGCTTGACCACGAATCGGCCGCCCGTTGCTCCGTCGTCGGGACCGCCCGCTCGAGCCGCGTGTCGCCTGGCACGCCAGCCGGCTCGTGCTGCTCGTGCTCGTGCAGGACAGGACGGACGGCTTGCAGCGTCGTGCCTCGCGGGGCGTCGTCGGCACCGACCATCGCTTCGCCGGGCACCCGCCTGGCCAACGCGGCCAGCTCGTCTTTGGTCGCGTCGGCGTCGCCGTCGTAGACGCGGGCCGTGAGCCCGCCTTCGCGCGGCGGAGACGGTGGGGGCGACGCCGGCGATCTCGGCATCGTCGGATTCGGCGCGACCGTCGGCGACGGCGTCGGCCCTGCCTCCGATGGCGGAGGCAGCGCGCCACCGTGCGCGCCGGAGTCCTCTGCGGCAGGACCGGAGCCCGCATGCGTGTCGCCGACATCAGCATCAGTCGCGACATCAGCATCAGTCGCGTCCGTCTCGGCGTCCGTGTCCGGCTCGGCAGCTTCCCCCTCGGGTCGCGCCGACCGGTCCGGCGCCTCGGGGCCGAGCGGCGCCGGCCTGGTCAACCCGCCGGTGGGGTCTTCCGGGCGACGCATGCGGTCCGGATCGTCGAAGGCGGCCGCCACGATGATCGGGATGGGGTCGGGCCGCGGCAGCTTCTCGGCGATGCGCACGAGCGCCCGGCCCAACTCGGCCGCGGTGGAGCGATCCGCCGCGTCAGGTCGACCCGCCCGCTCCAGAACGGAAGCCAGCGGTCCGAGATCGGCCGACACCGGCATCAGCCGACCCGTGCGCGCCGCCAGCGTGGCCACCGTCGAGCGAGCGGCGAACGGCACGCACCGAGTGACGGCCTCGACGAGCACGAGCGTCAACGCGTACACGTCAGCCTTGCCGTCCAACGGTTGCGACAGCGCCTGCTCGGGCGAACTGTACCGAGCGACGTGGGTGGGCAGCGTCGCCGGCTCGGTCCACGGCACCTCACCGAGCAGCGCGGCCAGGCCGAAGTCGACGATGCGCAATCGACGGTCGTCGCCGAACACGAGCTTGGACGGTGTGACCTCCGTGTGCACGAGACCGCGGCGATGGGCGAAGTCGAGCCCCCTGCACGCTTCCAATCCCACCAGCAGCGCCTGCGACGGGTCCAGGCAGCGGCCACGATCGAAGAGATCCCGGAGACTGCCGCCGCCGAGGTGCTCGACGACGGCGTACACGGTCGTGCGCTTGCCGATCAGCTCCTCGCCCCAGTCGAAGACGGCGGCGATGTTCGGATGGGCGAGTCCCGTGACGGAACGCATCGTCGTGCGGAAGCGATTGCGGAACTCGACCGACTCGGCGAACTCCGGGCGCACCAGTTTCACGGTGACCCGGCGGCCGATCTCGGTGTCTTCGGCGTCGGCGATCAGGGCGCTCGCGCCCGCGGACACGAGCCGCGTCACGCGGTAGCGGCCCCCGAGCATCCGGCCGACGAGGCCACGGCGGGGCGGGGTCGCTGCGGGTCGGTCTTGGCTCATCGCACGGGATCGGGGCGGACGGACCCGGGCCGAGGAAGGCCCGGGCGACGCTTGAGCACGCTACCGCCACCGCTCCTTCGGTGGCCGGCATCCCCTGCGACCAGGCGCTGGTCGACGCCATTCGGCGTTCCGGGCGGGGCATGATGGAGCCGTGGCCGTGCCCCCCAGCAGCACCGACGACCGGACGCCGGTTCCCATCTCGCGCGGCGCCCCCGAGGTCGCGGCCGGCGCGACCACCGCCGATCGCGCACCCGTGCCCCGACGGAGACGTCGCCTCGATGTCAAGCTCCTCGCCGCCAGCCTGGCCATCGCCGTCGGATTGGTGCTCATCGTCTTCGCGCTGCTGCGCGCCGACCTCGGCGGCGAGGACGACTTCCCGAGTGCCATCCAGAACGTCTCGCCGGTGCCGGACGCCGTGCAGGTCCTGACGCAGACGCAGGTCATCGTCGACCTGGCCGAAGGGTACGAGGGGCGGCTGATGATCGACGGCACCGAGCTGGACACCGTGCGCCTGGACGAGTTGGGCAACGCCAACGCCGAGCCGGGCACACAGGTGGACGTGCCGCCTGGCGTGGTCTTCGAACCGGGTAACGGCACGCTGACGTTCACGCCCGGTGAAGG
Organism: Actinomycetota bacterium; assembly: GCA_030858325.1. Classification (GTDB taxonomy): domain Bacteria; phylum Actinomycetota; class Acidimicrobiia; order Acidimicrobiales; family Ilumatobacteraceae; genus JALZMG01. The sequence continues at coordinate 2,876 of JALZMG010000346.1, forward strand.
CGCCCCGATCGAACGCTTCGCCGACGGGACGCACACCGCCACCGTGTTCTTCTGGCGCATCGAGGAGGGCCCGGCCGCGGCCCGCTCGTTCACCTGGACATTCGCCGCTGTCTAGCGCCTGGCGCAGGCGGTGGACGCGATCGGTGCTGGCCTGGACCCGGACAATCGTGCCATTCCGGCTTCTGCTGTTGGGCACGATCCGCGCCCAGATGCGCGACGGCGCGACGCTTGAACTTGTCGGCGTCGCCCAAGCAGTTCAGCGCTCGCCGGTCTCCAGCAGGCGTTCAAACGCGGCCTCGTCGAGGATCGGCACGCCGGCGGCCTCGGCCTTGGTCAGCTTGCTGGCGCCTGGGTTGTCGCCGACGACGAGCGCATACGTCTTGGCGCTGACGCTGCCGGGGCTGGTGCCGCCGCGGGCGACGACGGCGGCGGCCGCCTCCTCGCGCGAGTACGCCGCCAACGTGCCGGTGGCGACGACGGCTTTGCCGGCAAGGACCTGCGGGGTTTCGGGCGCGGCCGGCGGGGCGACGCCGAAGTCGACATCGGCGGCGCGCAGCTTCTCGACGAACGACCGGTTCGGCTCGAGGCCGAACCACTGGGCGACCGACGCGGCGATCTTCGGACCGACTCCGGCGACCGCGGACAGGTCGTCCTCCGACGCGGCCATGACTCCGTCGAGCGTGCCGAACTGCGCCGCCAGCGCCTGCGACGCGGCCGGCCCGAGGTGCTTGATGCCGAGTGCGGTCAGCAGGCGCGGCAGCGGGCGGCGGCGGGAGTCGTCGATGGCGGCGACGAGCTTGTCGGCGCTGATCCTGGCGAATCCCTCCAGCCCGGTCAGCTGGTCGCTCGTCAGTGCATAGATGTCGGCGGCGTCGGCGACCAGCCCGGCCCCCGTCAACTGGGCGACGGTGCGCTCGCCGAGGCCCTCGATGTCCATCGCCACGCGCGCGGCGAAGTAGATGAGCCGCTGGTCGCGTTGGAACGGGCAGGCGGGCTCGACACAGCGCGTGTCGGCCTCGCCCTCGAGGCGCACGAGCGTGCTCGACACCTGGCACGGGCACGTCGTCGGGAAGATCCACGGCGCGGCGCCGGCCGGTCGCATCGAGACGACCGGGCCGACAACTTCGGGGATGACGTCGCCGGCCTTGCGCACGATCACCGTGTCGCCCGGACGCACGTCCTTCGCCGCCACCTGATCCCCGTTGTGCAGCGTCGCCACGGCCACGGTCGAGCCGCCGACGAAGACGGGCTCGAGCACGGCGAACGGTGTCGCCCGCCCGGTCCGCCCGATCGACACCTGGATTTCGCGCAGCGTCGTCGTACGCTCCTTCGGCGGGAACTTGTAGGCGATCGCCCAGCGCGGCGCACGCGACGTGGAGCCGAGGCGGGTCCGCTGATCGGCGTCGTCGAGCTTGACGACGACGCCAT
>JALZMG010000349.1 GCA_030858325.1 Actinomycetota bacterium
GCTTGATGCGCTGCGCGCCGTGCTGCAGGCGTACGACGGCCTGCCCGACGACGTCATGTCGATGTACCGCGATGCGCTGTCGACACTGGGACGACGGGTCAGAGTCCAGCAGTTGGACGGCGTCACCGTCGGGGTGGCCACCGACGTCGAGCCCGACGGCCGACTTGTCATCGTCGACGCCTGCGCGCTGACCCACCGCTTCCACGCCGGCGATGTGGTGCACGTGCGCTCGGACGATCCCTGATGCCGGCTGGGGGCAGCCGATAGCGTTTCCGGCCATGCCGCGGACCCGGTTGCGACGCCCACCGGGCGCGCTCGCGTTGTTGTTCGCCGTCGCCGTCGGGGCTGCGGGATCGTTCGGCGTGCTGACCTCGGCCGAAGAGCAGTCGGCCCAGGTCCAGCGTGTCGAGGGTCTCGACGACGTGCTCGCCGCCAACGACGGGCCCGCCGAGAACTATCTGCTCGTCGGTTCGGACTCGCGCGAGAACGTCGATCCAAACGACCCCAACGCGGCCGTCTACGGCTCGCCGGACGATGTCGTCGGGCGGCGCAGCGACACGATCATGGTGCTGCGCCGGGAAAAGAGCGGCGGAGCCTCGATGGTCAGCCTTCCTCGCGACCTGTGGGTGGAGATCGCCGGCACGGACGAGTCGGCGAAGATCAACTCGGCGTACAACGGCGGACCGGACCGCCTAGCAGCCACCGTGACCCAGGCGCTGGACATTCCCATCCACCACTACGTGGAGATCGACTTCGTCGGATTCACGCGCATGGTCGACGAGGTCGGCGGCGTCGACATCTGTTTCGACTACCCGACGCGCGACGCCAACTCCGGCCTCGACGTGCAGCCGGGCTGCCAGCGGCTGAACGGCGTGCAGTCGCTGGCCTATGCCCGCAGCCGTTACTTCGAGGAGTTCATCGACGGCGACTGGGTCATGGATGGGCGCGCCGACATCGGCCGGATCGAGCGCCAACAGATCTTCATCCGCGCCGCGGTCACCCAACTGCTGGCCGAGCTGGAGGGCAATCCGTTCGGCATGAACGACCTCATCGGCGCCGCCGCCGACGCCGTCCGCATCGACGAGGGCGCCGATCCCGTGGCCGCCGCAATCGCGCTGCGCGCGGCGGCGAGCACCGGCCTGCAGACGTACGCGCTGCCCGTCGTCGGCGTCGAGCGCCAAGGGCAGTCGGCGCTCGAGCTGGACGACGGGGCCGACGCGATCCTCGACTACTTCCGCGGCATCGGTCCGCAACCGGTGACGGAGCCGCCGCCGTCGGTGCCGACGGCGACCATGGATTGACGAGCGGATGAAAGCCCTGATCCTCGCCGGCGGTGCCGGCACGCGCCTGCGCCCGATCACCCACACGCGCGCCAAGCAGCTCGTGCCCGTCGCCAACACGCCGATCCTGTTCTATGGCATCCGTGCCATGGTCGATGCCGGCATCGTCGATATCGGCGTGATCATTGGCGACACCGGCCCCGAGGTGCGCGACGCGCTCGGTGACGGCAGCGCGTTCGGCGCGCGCATCACGTACCTGCCCCAGGACGCGCCGCTCGGGCTGGCCCACTGCGTGCTGATCGCCCGCCAGTTCCTGGCCGCCGACGACTTCGTGATGTACCTCGGCGACAACCTGCTCGAGCAGGACCTCGGGGCGTTCGTCGACGCGTTCGAGCGGGCGCGTGGTGGCGCCGAGCCGCCGGCCGCGCAGATCCTCCTGAAGCAGGTGCCGGACCCGCACCGCTTCGGGATCGCCACGCTCGACGCGCAGGGCCATGTGCTGCACCTCGTCGAGAAGCCCGACGACCCGCCATCTGACCTCGCGCTCGTTGGCGTGTACCTGTTCGACCCGACGATCCACGAGGCCGTCGCCGCCATCGCGCCGTCGGCGCGCGGCGAGCTGGAGATCACCGACGCCATCCAGTGGTTGATCGACAATGGCCACCGCGTGCGCACCGAGCTGCTGTCGGGCTGGTGGATCGACACCGGCAAGCTGACGCCGCTGCTGGAAGCCAACCGGCTGCTGCTGGACAAGTTGGAGCGGCGCGTGGCCGGCACCGTCGACGCGTCGTCGATCGTCGAGGGGCGCGTCGTCGTCGACGAGGGCGCGGAGATCGTCAACTCCACCGTGCGCGGTCCGGTGGCGATCGGGCGCGGGACACGCCTCGTCGACAGCTTCATCGGCCCGTTCAGCGCCATCGGCAACGGCTGCGAGATCGTCAACAGTGAGATCGAGCACTCCGTCGTGATGGACGGCTCGAAGGTGTTCGACATCCCGCGCTTGGAAGACAGCCTGATCGGACGGGAAGCCGTGATCAACCGCACCCAGAGCCGCCCGCGAGCGCTGCGGCTGATGATCGGCGACCACTGCCAGATCGACATCGAGTGAGTCGCGGGATGGTCGACAGCGTCGAGTTCGCGCACCGCCGGTCGGTCATCGACGGCCTCCTGGTGCTGACCATGAAGCAAGTTCGCGACGAGCGGGGGACGGTGTGCGAGCTGTTCCGCCGTTCGGCGTTCGAGGCGGCCGGCGTGGCGCCGCTGCGGCCGTTCGCGCAGATCAACGTGACCGGGTCGGGGCGGGGCGTGATCCGCGGCTTGCACGCAGAGGCGATGACCAAACTCGTCGCCGTGGTCGCCGGCGAGGCACTCGGCGCCTACGTCGACCTGCGCCCGGACTCGCCGACGCGGGGGACCGTCGAGACGGTCGAGCTCGTCGCCGGGACGCAGGTCCTGGTCCCCGACGGCGTGGCCAACGGGTTCCAGTCGCTGGACGAGGCGACGCTGTACGCGTACTGCTTCGACGACGAGTGGCAGCCGGGGATGGTCGGCCTGGCCTGCGACCCACTGGACCCGGCGCTCGGCATCGCCTGGCCGCTGCCGATCGACCCGACCGACCGCGCGCTGCTGTCGGCGAAGGACGCCGACCTGCCGTCGCTGGCCGAGGTCTTGGCCGGGG
>JALZMG010000356.1 GCA_030858325.1 Actinomycetota bacterium
GTCATTGATCGATCCGACCCCTCGGCGGCTGGGCTCGCTCGGCGACGTCGGGCCGCTGGCGTTCGGTCAGTGGCGCTATCTCACCGCCGACGTGGGCGTCGCCCAGGCGCTGCTGGAGACAGCGCTCGACGCGGGAATGAACCTCGTCGATTCCGCCGACGTCTACGGGCTCGACTGGGGCGGCGGCGGCTTCGGCGCAGCCGAGGAATTGCTCGGACGCGTTCTAGCCGCCGCGCCCGCGCTGCGCCAGCGGATGGTGCTGGCGACCAAGGGCGGGATCGTGCCACCGACACCGTACGACTCCAACCCGACCGCGCTGCGCGCGGCGTGCGCGGCCTCACTGCGACGGCTGCAGGTCGACGTCATCGACCTCTACCAAATTCACCGGCCGGACCTGCTGACCCATCCCGCCGCCGTGGCGGTCACGCTCGGGGCGCTGCGCGACGAGGGCAAGATCCGCGAGGTCGGCGTGTCCAACCACACGCCCGCCCAGGTCGCTGCGCTCGCAGCCCACCTGCCGTTCCCGCTGCTGACGAACCAGCCCGAGTACTCGGCGCTGCACCTCGACCCGCTGCGCGACGGAACGTTCGACGCCTGCATGCGCGACGGCGTGACGCCGCTGGTGTGGAGCCCGCTCGCCGGTGGGCGCCTGGCGACCGGCGGCGGCGTCGGTGCCGAGCTACTGACCGTGCTCGACGACCTTGCCGGGCGCGAGGGCGTCGATCGGGCGACGGTGGCGTTGGCGTTCGCGCTCGCCCATCCGGCGCGACCCGTGGCCATCGTCGGCACGCAACGCGCCGAGCGCATCCGAGCCTCGCTCAGCGCACTCGACGTGCAGCTGGATCGCGCCGACGTCTACGCCATCGTCCAGGCCGCAGAGGGGGTGCCGCTGCCGTGAGCAGCGAAGTGTCCTGGTTCGGCGCCTTGTGTGACGACGACTACGAGTTCCTCGGTCAACCCGACCCGGCCCTCTCCAGTTCGTGGTCGCACTGCCGCGACATCGTGCAGACGGCCGACCGGGCCGGCTTCGACAACGTGCTCCTGCCGTCCGGCTATGCGCTGGGAATCGATTCCACCGCGTTCGCCGCAGCCATCGCCACGCACACCGAGCAGATCCGGCTGCTGCTGGCCGTGCGGATGGGCGAGATGTGGCTGCCGCAGCTTGCCCGCCAGCTGGCGACGATCGACCAGATGAGCGGCGGCCGGTTGACGATCAACATCATCTCCTCGGACATCCCCGGCGAGGAGCTGGCGTCGGCGCCGCGCTACCAGCGCACTCGGGAGTGGATGGCCGCGCTGCGCACGTTGCTCGACGGCGAGCGCCTGGACGTGGACGGCGAGTTCGTGCGCCTGCACGTCGACCCTCCACGCGCGCGCACGGTTGCCGGCACGTGCCCGCCGATGTACTTCGGCGGCTTCTCCGACGCGGCCAAGGACGTCGCCGCGGCGGAGGCCGACGTGTTCCTGACATGGCCGGACACCGTCGCCGCCGTCGGCGAGACCGTGAACGAGATGACCGAGCGGGCGAACGGCTACGGCCGCCGTCTCCTGTACGGGCTGCGCGTGCACGTCATCGTGCGCGAGTCCGAGGCTGAGGCGAAGGCGGCGGCGCAGCGGCTGGTGTCCAGGCTCGACGACCAGGAGGGCGCCAAGATCCGCAGCCGCTCCCTCGACGCCGCGTCCGTCGGCGTGGCTCGCCAAGCCGAGTTACGCGAGGCGGCGGCCGACGACGGCTTCGCCGAAGAGGCGCTGTGGACCGGCGTCGGCCGAGCCCGTAGCGGGGCCGGAGCGGCCATCGTCGGCGATCCCGAGCAGGTGCTGGCGAAGATGCGCGCCTACGAGGCGATCGGCATCTCCGCGTTCATCCTCTCGGGGTACCCGCACCAGGCGGAGTGCGAGCTGTTTGCCCGCCACGTCCTCCCCCACCTCGACCACGCCCCGCTGCGCTGACCCGAGACTCCGGCATCCGAGGTTTTCGCGCACCGGAGCGTTTCGTGCCCCCTGGGGGTCTGCAAACCCCCGGGTGCACGAAAGCCTCGGATGAGGTCACGCGTGGCGGTCGCGGTGGTCGGTCAGTCGGTGATCGCCTCGTGGGTCTGGGCGTCGAAGAAGTGCAGGTTTTCGGTGGCCACGGTGATCTCCACGTCCTCGTCGACACGCACCGTCGAGCGCGGGCTGAAGCGGGCCACGGCGTTGGCGATGCCCTCGCCGACAACCTCTTCCGGCGCGTCCGGATCGCCGGAGTTGACCTTCGTCGCATCGAGCGCGAAGTGGACCATCAGCTCGGACCCGAGCGCCTCGACGAGCCGCACCTGTGCCCGCAGCCTTCGATCGCCAGGCGCATCCGAGTTCACAGAGGCGTCCTCGAAGTCCTCTGGACGGATGCCGACGACGACGTTCTTGCCGTCGTAGGCGCGCAACCCCGGCCGCTTGGGCGCCGTCTCCGGCGCCAGCGCCAGCGTCTGGCTGCCGATCTTCACCGACCCGTTCCCGGACTCGTCGATCGACAGCTCGCCGTCGTACTGGTTCATCGACGGTGAGCCGATGAACGCTCCGACGAACACGTTCGTCGGGTGGTCGTACAGGTTCTGCGGCGTGTCGACCTGCTGCAGGTAGCCGTCTTTGATGACTGCCACGCGGTCGCCCATCGTCATCGCCTCGACCTGGTCGTGGGTGACGTAGAACGTGGTCACGCCGAGATTGCGCTGCAGGCGGGCGATCTCCGCGCGCATCTGCACGCGCAGCTTGGCATCCAGGTTGGACAGCGGCTCGTCCATCAGGAACGCCGACGGCTGGCGCACAATCGCCCGGCCCATCGCCACCCGCTGGCGCTGCCCACCCGACAGCACGCCCGGCTTGCGTTCGAGGTACGGCTCGAGTTCCAGGATCGACGCCGCCTTGCGCACCCGGGAGTCGATCTCGTCCTTCGGCACACGGGCCAGCTTCAGGGCGAACCCGATGTTGTCGAACACCGACATGTGCGGGTACAGCGCGTAGTTCTGGAACACCATCGCGATGTCGCGATCCTTCGGCTCGACCTCGTTGACGACCCGGTCACCGATCTTCATCTCCCCACTGGAGATGGTCTCCAGGCCGGCGATCATCCGCAGCGCCGTCGACTTGCCGCAACCGGAAGGGCCAACGAGCACAAGGAACTCACCGTCGGCGATGTCGAGGTCGAGGTCGTGGATGGCGTGGTAGCCGTTTTCGTAGACCTTATTGACGCGTTCGAGCTGCACGGTGGACATGCGCCGACAGTAGCGCCCGACACGGTGGACCTGAGACAGTAGCGGCGCGCCGATAGCGTCGCGGCCCGTGAACGAGATGAAGACGAGGCTGCAGTCGCTGGGGCTGGTCGACCGGTCGTTGCGGGCGTCGACCGACGAGGAGATCGACACGCTCGTCGGCGCACTCGGCGAGGATCACCGGGAGGCGTTGGAGCGCCTGGCCGGCGGCGAGACGACGGCGACGGCGATTCGCGAGGCGGCGACGAAAGGCCGCATCGACGGGACGATGGAGAGCATCGTGATGGTGCTGACGGACGCCTCGCTGGCTGACTGCATCGAGCAGCTCGGCGACCACGCCGAGAACCCGACGACGGACCAGCTGCAGGCCGTGCTGCCGGGTGTCGTTGACCGCCATGGCGTCGCCGCGACGCGGCTGATGCTCGCCGCCACCGTCGCCGGCGAGGCCGCCGCCGCCCCGGTCATCCGCGATCTGCTGAAGCGCGACGAGACGGTCAAGGTGCCGCCGGCCGAGCCGGCGCGTGCGGCGGGTCCGATCACGCGCGCTCCGACCGTGTCGACGGCCGAGCGCGAGGCGATCCGGGCCAAGCGACAGGAGCAGAAGCGCAAGAAGCAGGACGACGCGCGCCTTCGTCGCGAGCAGTCAGCCCGCGCCCGCCACCGCGCCTGAGCCGGCGTTCGCGGCGTTCCTCGCCGTCCCGTGGCCCGGCGCGGCGGGATCAGCTGCGGACGCGACCCCGCACCGCCCACGCCTTCGCCGAGACGGTGAACGGTGGCGCCCCGAGCACGTCCCGACACTCGTCGCGCAGGGCGTCCCGGTCCGTTGCGTCGAGCGCCGCCACGTACACACCGGCGGGGCCGACACCGAGCGTGTACGGCTCCCACCACTCCACGAAGCTCCGATACTCGACCCGACCTCGGCCGTCAGCACGGTGTCGTGCTCGACGTCGAGGCCGGCGGCTGGCGACGCGCCAGAACGGCTCGAGCGGCGAGCGCGCGCCGGCGAGGTCCCAGACGCAGACGGCGACGGCCCCACCGGGCCGTACGACGCGACCCATTTCCCGCATCCCGGCCACCGGATCAGCCATGAAGTGCACCACGAGCTGGGTGAGCGCGACGTCGAAGCGTTCGTCGTCGAACGGCAGCTGCTCGGCGCTCGCCTGGCGCACGTCGACACCGCTGTTGCGTTCGCGGTTGGCGGCGACGAACGACGCCGACGGGTCGATCGCCACCACCGAATCAGCACCGAGGACGGCGACAAGGCCGGTCGTCAGAGCACCTGGCCCGCAGCCGACATCGAGCGCCGACTGCCCGGCGCGAACGCCGGCCAGCTCGATCATCTGCGTCACGAGCTGGACCGAGTAC
>JALZMG010000390.1 GCA_030858325.1 Actinomycetota bacterium
TGCGGAGCCGGCGTTGAAGCCGAACCAGCCGAACCACAAGATGCCGGTGCCGATCATGACGAGCGGCATCGAGTGCGGCGGGTGGCCTTCCTCCGGCCAACCCCTGCGCTTGCCGAGCACGAGCACGGCGGCGAGTGCGGCGATGCCGGCGTTGACGTGGATGGCCGTGCCGCCGGCGAAGTCCAGCGAGCCGCGCTGGCCCAGCCACCCGCCGTAGATCCACTTGAAGATCGGGACGTAGACGAGGAACAGCCACAGCGGGACGAACAGCGCCCACGCCGAGAACTTCATGCGGTCGGCGACGGCGCCGGAGATCAGGGCGGGCGTGATCGAGGCGAACATGCCGAGGAAGGCGACGAGGGCGAGCGCGCCGCCGTCGCCGGCCACGGTGATGTCCTTGAGGAAGAACGAGTCGAATCCGCCGATGAAGTCGTTGTCGAACGGGGTCTGGGCCAGCGAGTAGGCGACGATCGCCCACAGCACCGGCACGATCAACACGCAGTAGAAGTTCATCATCAGCATGTTCAGCACGTTCCGGCTGCGGTCCATCCCGCCATAGAAGAAGGCGAGTCCAGGGACCATGAACAGCACGAGTGCCGCCGAGATCATCACCCACGCCAGGCTGCCGCTCTCCATCGAGACTCCGTTCTCCTCCACCGTCTGCGAACGTCGGCAGCGTGACGGGGATTTGTTTCGGGGCTGTTTCCGCGCTGGCGCGGCTCGATGAATGGAGCACGGCGCGAGGCTCCACCGGATCAGGGGTCGGACTCTCTAGCATCTGACCTGATGCTCGGGAGCTCGCCCTCGGCGCCGGCGAGCTCGTCCGCCTACTTTTCCGGCCTCGACGGGTTGCGCGCCGTCTCCGTCGTCGCGGTGCTGCTGTACCACGGCCAGCTCAGCTGGTTGCCGGGCGGGTTCCTCGGCGTCGAGGTGTTCTTCGTCGTCAGCGGCTACCTCATCACGTTGCTGCTGACGCGCGAGTACACGCGCAACTCGACGATCTCGCTGCGCGACTTCTGGATGCGCAGGGCGCGTCGACTGCTGCCGGCGCTGTACGCCGTGCTCGCCGTCGCCGCCGTCACGGTGCTCGTGTTCTACCGCGAGGAGTCGGCCAACCTGGCCGCCCAGGTGTGGTCGGCGCTCGGCTACGTCACGAACTGGTACTTCATCGCCTCGGAGCAGTCGTACTTCGCCGTCGTCGAGCGGCCGCCCGTGTTCCAGCACCTGTGGTCGCTGGCGATCGAGGAGCAGTTCTACCTCGTCTGGCCGCTCGTCATCCTCGGCCTGTGCAAGGTGATCTGGAGCCGCACGGTGCTGGCGCTCGTGATCTTCGCTGCGGCGATCGCCTCCGTGGTCTGGATGGCGATCCTGTTCGACCCCGTCGCCGATCCCAGCCGCGTCTACTACGGGACCGACACGCGCGCCTCCGGCTTGCTGATGGGTGCGGCGCTGGCACTGCTGTGGCGGCCGGGACCGCTGTGGGCACGCGAGCCGGCCCGCGCCGTCACGTCGCTCGACGTCGCCGGCGGGGTGGCGCTGATCGTGCTCATGACGTGTTTCGCGCGCATCGAGGAGTTCGATCCGTTCCTGTACCAGGGCGGGTTCGCCGTCGTCTCGATCGCCACGCTCGTCGTGATCATGGCCGCCGTCCACCCGTGCACGGCGATCGGCCGCCTGCTCGCACTGCCGGCGCTGACGTGGATCGGCGTGCGCTCGTACTCGCTCTACCTGTGGCACTGGCCGATCTTCGTGTTCACCCGGCCCGGGCTGGACCAGCCGCTCGGGCTGTACCCGACACTGGCCGTACGCCTCGTGCTGACGGTGATCGCCGCCGAGCTGAGCTACCGCTACGTCGAGGTGCCGATCCGCTCCGGCGCCATCGGGCGATGGCGCGCCCGGCTGGCCGCCGCCGGCGACCGTCGGCGCCAGGTCAGCCCGATCGCCTTCGCCGGAGCCGCCGCCGTGCTGCTCGTGGCCGTCAGCACGCTCGGTGCCGGCGAGTCCCGCGGGGAGCAGCTGCTG
>JALZMG010000250.1 GCA_030858325.1 Actinomycetota bacterium
ACCGACGCCGGCAGGCGGGCCGCATTGATCGGCGCCGCGCTCGGTGCCGACGTCTGGTACCGCGACCCGATGCTCGAGGCCGACGGCCGCGATGCCTACGACGCCATGATCGGCGCCGTGCAGTCGCAGTTCCCCGGCCTCGTGATGCGCCGCACGAGCCCCGTCGACACCCACCGTGACCTCGTGCGCTTCAACTGGGCGCTCGGTGCGCCGGACACCGACCCGATGTTCGCCGGCCTCGACGTCGCCAAGTTCGACGCTGACGGGAAGCTGCACCGCATCATCGGTTTCGCCGGCGAGGCGATCTCCGACGCCTGAGGGCCGATGCGACGCCTAGGTTCGACTGCCGATGAGCGCGACCGCAACCACGCCGACGAGACGGGCGCCGACGGGGGTCGGCGCCATGTTGCGTGACTGGCGGGCAGACCGCCGGCGCAGCCAGATGGATCTGGCGCTCGACGTCGGCGTCTCGACACGGCACCTCAGCTTCGTCGAGACGGGCAAGTCGAAGCCGTCGCCAGAGCTCGTCCTGGCGCTCGCCGCGCACCTCGACGTCCCGCTGCGCGAGCGCAACGCGATGCTGCTGGCCGCGGGATACGCCCCGCGCTACCAGCACACGCCGCTCGACGACGAAGCGCTGCGCGCCGTCCACATCGCGCTCGCCGAGCTCATTCACGCCCACGACCCGTACCCGGCCGTAGTCGTCGATCGCGGCTGGGACGTCGTCATGGCCAACACCGGCGCCCAGGCCCTCCTCGTCGGCGTCGCCGAGCACCTGCTGGCGCCACCGCTCAACGTGTACCGCGTGACGCTTCATCCCGACGGCATGGCCGGCCGCATCGAGAACCTGGACGAGTGGGCCCACCACCTGCTGTCCACGCTCGACCGCCAGGTTGCCGTCACTCGCGACAGCCGCCTCCGGGCGCTGCTGGAGGAGGTCTCGGCGTACCCGTCCGTCGCCGGGCTCGACGGATCGTGGCGCATGCGCGCGGCGCTGCCGGCGGTCGTTGTGCCCCTACGGCTGCGCACGGGAGAGGGCGGTGACGAGATCCTCCACTCGTGGTTCTCGACGAACACGTCGTTCGGGACACCCGTCGACATCACGCTCGACGAATTGCACGTCGAGCTGTTCCACCCGGCCGACGAGGCGACGGCGGCGATCGCCGCCCGCACCGCACACGCGCCGACGGCTGACTCGACGACATAGCCTCGGCATCATGCAGCCGACGATGACCCCGGCGCCGACCGACGAGGAAGCGGCGGCCATCGTCGCCGCCCTGGAGATGCTGTGGCCCCGCCCCGGTCACAACGAGCGGGGGACGTCACCACGGGCCGCGGCGTGGCGCTTCAGCGGCCGATGGTGGAGCCAACCAATCCCGCTGCGGCGCGCCCGGCCCTGGGTCTGATCGACTCGTGGCCACGACGGAGACACCTCCCGCCATCGCCGGCGTCGAGTTGACCACCGTCGCCGACGACGCCGCCACGTTCCATCTGCGCGGCGCCGACGGTGCAGTTGCCGTCGAGCACGTCGGCGGCCTCGCGCCCGACACCGAGTACGAGCGGCACGGCGTGACGTTGCGCACGCTGGCGCGGCCGTCCGGTCCGCTGCGTTGTCGCATCGGGACGGTCAACGATGTCCACTTCGGTGAGGTCGAGGCCGGGCGCATCGACCACCACACCGACGGCCCGATCATGCGTGTCCCTGCTGACGCCGACCCGTACCCGGAGACGATGAACCGCGCCGCCGTCGCCGAGATGAGCGCCGCCGCGCTGGACCGCGTGATCGTCAAGGGCGACGTGACGACATCGGCCGCGGACGAGGAGTTCGCCGCGTTCGAGGCGACGTACCGCGCCGCGTTCGACGGTCGGCTCGATGTCGTGCGCGGCAACCACGACGCCGTCGAAGGGCGCACGGCCTACTCCGGCGACACGTGGATCGATCTGCCCGGCGTGGCCGTGGCGTTGCTGGACACGGTGATCCCCGACGCCCCGAACGGCACGCTGCGCGCGACCCAGCTGGACTGGCTCGACGCCGGCGCCGCCGCCTCGACGGTCCCGGTGATCGTCATGGGCCACCATCAGCAGTGGGTCGAGGGCGAACGCAACCCCGAGTACTTCGGCATCGACCCCGACGCCAGCGACGCGCTGTCGGCCGTGCTCGCCCGCCGCGCCTCGATCGTCGCCTACACCGCCGGCCACACCCACCGTCACCGCGTCCGGCTCGTCGCCGGCGGTGTGCCGTCCGTCGAGGTCGGCTGTGTCAAGGACTTCCCCGGTACCTGGGCCGAGTACCGGGTCTACGACGGCGGGATCGTGCAGATCGTCCACCGCGTCTCGTCACCCGAAGCGCTGGCATGGAGCGAGTCGTGCCGCGGCCTGTACTCCGACTTCGGCGTCGACTATGCGCGCTACGCGCTGGGCCGGCTGACCGACCGCTGTTTCCCGATCCCACTGCGCTGACCGACGGTCCGGGCACGCGTCACGTCCGGGCCGCATCGACGCGCGCAAGGGCGGCACCGGCGGTCGCGCCGTGCACGACGATGGAGACGATGATGACGAGGATCGCCACGGCCCACACGGTGGGCGCGCCTGGAAAGGCCTCCTCGGTCACGGCGTGGGCGAGGTAGTAGACGGTGCCCATCCCCCTGATGCCGAAGAAGGCGATGACATTGCGCGTGCGGCCGTCGAGCTCCGAACCGACCAAGCTGATCGCGCCGGCGAGCGGTCGGACGACCAGCACGATGAGGAGCGCGACAGCGACACCGCCGGGGGTGAGCGCGGCGAGCGCTCCGTCGACGGCCGACCCGCCGAGGAGCAGCAGGAACACGACGCTGGCCAGACGCTCCAGGGTCTCGGCGAAGTCGTGCAGCGCTTCGTGGTACTCGTGGTCGAGTTCGTAGCGGCGGATCACAACGGCGGCCACGAACACGGAGAGGAACCCATAGCCGTGGGCCAGCTCGGCGACGCCGTAGACGAGCACCGTCGCCCCGACGGACACGAACCCCTGGCCGGTGTGGGCGAGGGACAGCTGCGACGTCAGACCGAAGGCGAGGTAGGCGATCAGCCGGCCGAGGACCACTCCCACGACGAGGCCCACGGCCAGCTTGAGCGCGACATCGTCGAGCACCCAACCGAGCAACCAGCCGCCGCCTCCGGCAATGGCGATCGCCAGATTCGTGAACGGGAACGCCAGCGCGTCGTTGAGCCCGGCCTCCGACGTCAGCGCGAAACGCACCTCGTCGTCGTCGTCGTCGCTCGGGCCGGCGATCTGCACGTCCGAGGCGAGGACCGGATCGGTGGGCGCGAGCACGGCTCCCAGCAACAGCGCCGCCGCCAGTGGGAGGCCGAGGCCCAGCCCGGCGATGAAGGCGATACCCGCGATCGTCAGCGGCATCGCCACCGCCAGCAGCCTCCACGTGGTCGCCCAGGTCCTCCAGCCGATCGGCCGGCGCAGCTTGAGTCCGGCGCCCATCAGCGAGACGATGACGACCAGCTCGGTCAGTCGTTCCGCCCAGTTGGCATCGTCGTTGGTCGGGCGTGGCGCCTCCAGCCCGATGGGTAGCGAGAACAGCAGCATTCCCGCGCCGACGTAGACGATGGGCAACGAGATCGGCAGGTTGGCGAGCAACGTCGGCAGCACGGCCGCGGCCACGATCGCCAGTCCGAGCACGGCGAGCACGAGGGGATAGGTGTCCATGACGAGCGAGTAGCGTTACCAGGTGATGACGGGGGTCGTCGCGCTCATTGCGAGTGCAACTCAGCCGGAATTCGGCGCGGCGGCAGGCTCAATCCCCAGTCACGTTGTCGATCCGCTCACCGAGCCAGGCGAGGATCGTGATCTGGGCGATCGACTCGAAACGAACCAGCCGATGACGAGTGCCACCACGACGACGAGGACGATGCGCAACCACCGCAGCAGCCGGTTCGTATGTTCCGACACGAGTGGCTGGAACTGGCGGGTGCCCGCCTGGGCTCGCTGACTGAAGACGTCGGCGGCGCGATCGACCTCGCTCCCAGACGTCGAGATCGATCCCGAGGTCCAACATGGGCCCACCCTAGGAGCAGGCCCGCGGACCCTCGACCGCCGGAGCGGCATCTATGGTCAACTGCCATGAGCGAGTTCGACGTTGCCGCCGCAGCGGTGCAGGCCGCGCTCGATGCGGGAGCCACGTACGCCGACGCACGGGTGATGCAGCGTCGCTACGAGGCCATGGCCGCGCGCAACGGGGAGATCGAGGACCTCGGCGAGCACGGTGATGCCGGTGTCGGCGTGCGCGCACTCGTCGGCTCCGGGTGGGGCTTCTTCGCGCTTGCCGATCTCACCGACGGGGCCGCCCGAACGGCCGGTGTGACGGCGGCCGAGATCGCCAGTGCGAGCGCCCAGGTCGCACGCGGCGCGGCCCACCTGCTGCCGGCGCAGGCAGTCACCGGATCGTGGTCCAACGAGTACGCGATCGACCCGTTCGGGGTGTCGCTGGCGGACAAGGGTGACCTGCTCGCGACGGCGACGGCGACGATGCGCGAGCACGGCGCCGACGTGGCCGAGGGCCACTACCAGATCTGGGAGACGGCGAAGTGGTTCGTCTCCAGCGAGGGCCACCGCATCGACCAGCACGTGCGCGAGGTCGGGGCGGGAATCATGGCCACCGCCATCGGCGACGGCGAGACGCAGCGCCGCACGTACCCGGCGGCGAGGGGCCAGTACGGCACGCGTGGGTGGGAACTGGTCAGCGACCTCGATCTCGTCGGCAACGCAGCGCGCGTCGCCGACGAAGCGCGGGCGCTGCTGGCGGCGCCGCCGTGCCCGAGCGGCGAGACCACGGTGATCCTCGGCCCCGAGCAGATGGCGCTGCAGATCCACGAGTCGGTCGGTCACGCCATCGAGCTCGACCGCATCCTCGGCTGGGAGGCGGCATACGCCGGCACGTCGTGGCTCGATCTGGCACAGCTCGGCTCGCTGCGTTACGGCTCGGAGCTGATGAACATCGTGATCGACCCGACGATCCCCGGCGCGCTGGGTTCGTTCGGCTTCGACGACGAGGGGACGCCGGCGACGCCACGGGATGCGGTGCGTGACGGCGTGTGGGTCGGTGTGCTCGCCGGGCGTGACTCGGCCGCGGTCGCCGGGCTCGAGTACGCCGGCAGTGTGCGCTCCGAGGGATGGTCGCGCCTGCCGATGGTGCGGATGACCAACGTCGGGCTGGAACCGGGCCCGCACACGCTGGAGGAGATCATCGCCGCCACCGACGACGGGATCTTCATGGACACGAACCGGTCGTGGTCGATCGACGACCGCCGGCTCAACTTCCAGTTCGGCTGCGAGGTCGGCTACGAGGTGAAGAACGGGCAGCTCGGACGGCTCGTGCGCAACCCGACGTACACCGGCATCGGTCCGCCGTTCTGGCGCTCGATGGACATGCTCTCGTCGGAGATCGAACCGTGGGGCACGCCGAACTGCGGGAAAGGCCAACCCGGCCAGACGGGCCACACCGGCCACCCCGCCGCCCCCGCCCGCTTCCGCAACGTCCGAGTCGGAGTCAGGGCATGATCCGACCCGAGTGTTTGCGGCCGGCGGAGTGTTTCGTGTGGGGCATCCCTTCACGAAACACTCGGCTGCACGAAACACTCGGGTGGGTCGACGAGCGGCGATCGACGGGCGGTCGCGGTGAGTGAGCTCGACGTCGCCGGCCGGCTGGTGGAGATGGCTCAGCGGGCGTTGCCGAGCGCGGAGATCGAAGCGACGGTCGACCGCAACCGGCTCGCGCTGACGCGCTTCGCCAACTCCGTGATCCACCAGAACGTCGCCGAGGACACGACGGCCGTGCACCTGCGCGTGCATGCCGACGGGCGCTCGACCGCCGGCTCGTCGACGGCGCTCGACGACGCCGGGTTGTCGGCACTGGTCGCCCGGACCGTCGCCGCCGTGCGCGTCGCGCCGCGTGACCCCGGCTGGCCGGGGCTCGCCCCACC
>JALZMG010000441.1 GCA_030858325.1 Actinomycetota bacterium
CCTCCAGGCGCTGGCCCATCGTCTCCACGGACGGGCTGACGCGTTCGAACGGCAGCGTCTCCCACGCCGGGAACTGGGCGACGGCGCCTGTGGGCAGGAACTGACCGAGGTCGTCGGCGAGCTGGCCGGCCATCGTGCCGGTCGGGCAGGCGACCACGAGCGGGCGTCGCCGTGACAGCGTGGCCAGCGCGGCGATGGCGACGGGGCGGGCGACCTCGACGACGGCGAGGCGGGCATCGGGCTCGCCGAGGGCGCGCGTCAGCCCCGGTTCATCGCGCAGGAGGGGGGGCAGGTCGGCGAGCCGCACGGGGCCGTCAGGGTACCGACGCCCCACCGCGGCGCGATGAGTCAGTCGTGGCGGAGGAGGCCCTGGTCGATGATGACGCGGTCGCCGACGGAGGTCGTGAACACGGCCTCGCCCTCGCCGGTCCGCCACATCCGCACCGTGAGCTCGTCGCCGGGCAGGACGGGCGCGGCGAAGCGGACCTCGATGTGGTGGAAGCGCGCCGGGTCGGATCCGCAGAGGTGGTGCAGCAGCGCCCGGCCGGTGAAGCCGAACGTGCACAGGCCGTGCAGGATCGGACGCTCGAACCCGCCGGCGGCGGCGAACGCCGGGTCGGTGTGCAGCGGGTTGCGATCACCGTTGAGGCGGTAGACGAAAGCCTGGTCGGGCGACGTGACGGTCGACGTCTCGTCGTCAGGCTCCCGCTCCGGTGGGACGTTCTGCGGTCCGGAGGGTCCACGGTTGCCGCCCCAGCCGCCCTCGCCGCGGATGAACACCGACGCGCGGTTCGTGTACAGCGGCTCGCCGTCCATCTCCACGTGCGTCTCCGTGACGACGACAGCGGCCTTGCCCTTGTCGAACATGTCCGTCAGCTGCGTCCTCGTCGTCGCCGTGCCCTCGACGGGAATCTCTTGGTGCAGCGTCACGGCCTGCTGGCCGTGCACGAGCAGCGCCGGGTTGAACGAGCCGATCGAGCGCATCGCGCTCCCGCCGGCGCCCCAGCCGAGCACGACGGGGAACGTCGGGAACACGCGCTGGTCGACGCCGGCGGTGTTCTCCGTCGTGAACGCCAACTCGTCACGGCCGGCGCCGATGCTGACGGCGTAGAGCAGCGCGTCCTTGCTCGTCCAGCTGATCTCGGCCGGTTCCGACTCGGTCCCGACGGCATCAGGGTTGAGGGGCATGTCTCTCCTCCCGGGTAGTGAGGGTTCTGTCCTTTCCGATCGGCGCGATCCCGCCGATCGGAAAGGCCAGTTCGGTCTTAGTGCTGGGGTTGGGGCCAGGTGCCGTCGGCGCCGTCCATGCCGGCGTTGGGGCGGGCCCTGGCGTCGAGGTCGCGGACGGCGTCGCCGATCTTCGTCGGGTCGTCGATCGGCGCCGTGCTCGGGCCGCGATGCCAGCCCTCGGCGATCGCCAGCATCGTGCCGGAGGCCTCGAAGATGCGCCCGGTGACACCGGCCGACTCCTCCGACGCCAGCCACGTGACGACGGGCGCGATCCAGTGCGGCGCCCGAGCCTCACGCTCCTCGTCGGTCTCTGGCGCCGGGCCGAGCCCCTCGGTCATCCGCGTCAGGGCAACGGGGGCGACGGCGTTCACGGTGACGCCGTAGCGAGCGACTTCCAGCGCGGCGATCGTGGTGAACGCGGCGATGCCCGCCTTGGCCGCGCCGTAGTTCGTCTGGCCGGGGTTGCCGTAGATGCCGGAGACGGACGTCGTGTTGATCACGCGTCCGCTGACGGGGTGGCCGGCCTTGGCCTGCTCGCGCCAGTAGGCGACGGCGTGGCGGGCCGGCGCGAACGTGCCCTTCAGGTGCACGTTGATCACGGCGTCCCATTCGGCCTCGGTCATGTTGGCGAGCACGCGGTCGCGCAGGATGCCGGCGTTGTTGACGACGACGTGGAGATCGCCGAACGTGTCGATCGCCGCGCGGACCATCCGCGCGGCACCCTCGAAGTCGGCCACGCTGTCGCCGTTGGCGACGGCCTCGCCCCCCATCTCCTCGATCTCGGCGACGACCTGCGCGGCGGGCGAGAGGTCGTCGCCCGTGCCGTCGACGTTGCCGCCAAGGTCGTTGACGACGACCTTGGCACCGTGGCGAGCCAGGCTCAGGGCGTGCTCCCGGCCGATGCCGCGGCCGGCCCCGGTCACGATGGCCACCCGGTCCGCGCACAGCTTCGTCATCCGACGGACGGTAGCCACCCCCATTCACGCCCCGCACATCCGGGCGGGGCGCTCGTAGCCTCGGACGGCGATGTTCGGCGCCGACGTGTCAACGACCGACGTGCTCGTCGTCGGAGCCGGGCCGGCAGGTGTCGCCGCGGCCGTGACGCTGGCCCGCGCCGGGCGAGACGTGACCGTCGTCGACAAGGCCGTGTTCCCCCGCGACAAGTGCTGCGGCGACGGCCTGACGACGCTCGCTTTGCGCGAGCTGCAGGCACTCGGCTTCGATCCGGGTGCGGTGGTCGACTGGCGCGTCGTCGGCGACGCCGTCCTGCGGGCGCCGTCGGGCCGGCAGGTGACGGTGCCGTTGCCGCACGGCGCCGGCACGTATGCCGCCGTCGCCCCGCGGTTGCAGCTCGACGCCGCGCTCGTCGACGTGGCGGCGAAGGCCGGGGCACGGATCGTGCAGGGCCACGCCGTCACCGGGATCGTCGACGGCGTCGACGGCCGTGGCGTCCGAACGACGACCGACCGCGTCGTCGCCACGCTCCACGGTCACGCGCCGATCGCCGCCCGCTACGTCGTCGCCGCCGACGGGATGTGGAGCCCCGTCCGCAAGGCGGCCGGCCTGGCCGAGCCCGGCTACCTCGGCGAGTGGCATGCCTTCCGCCAGTACGCGTCCGGGGTCACCGGCCCTGCCGCCGAGCATCTGCACGTCTGGTTCGATGAGGACTTCCTGCCCGGCTATGCGTGGTCGTTCCCACTCCCCGGCGGCCGGGCCAACATCGGCTTCGGTGTCGTGCGCGCCGAACACGTCGGCCGGGGCGGCCGCATCGAAAACAGCACCGGATCGCGTCGTTCAGAGGCGGACGGCCCGGCTCGGCACGCCGGCGACGAAGGAGCGTTCGGCGGCCGCATCAGTAGAGGCGGGGAGATGAAGCAGCAGTGGGCGATGCTGCTCGACCGGCCGCACATTCGTGCCGCGCTCGGGCCGGCGGCGACGATGGAGGACCGCCACCTGGCGTGGCCGATCCCCGCGGCCATCGATCGGGCCGTGCTCGGCCACGGCCGGATCCTGCTGACGGGTGACGCGGCGATGGCCAGCGACGTGATGACGGGCGAGGGCATCGGTCAGGCCCTGCTGACCGGACGGCTGGCGGCGGAGGCCGTGCTCGCCGCGGGCGCGTTGCAGCCCCACCTCGCCGTCGACCGCTACACCCGCGCCGTCGGCCACCACCTCGTCGCCGATCACCGCATGTCGCGCGCTCTCAACCGGGTGCTCGCCCACCGTCGCGGCGCCGACGGCGCGATCGCCGTGCTCGCCGGTGCCGGCGAGTGGGGGCGGCGCAGCTTCGCCCGCTGGATGTTCGAGGACGAGCCGCGGGCGATCGCGGCGACCCCGCGCCGCTGGCACCGGCGCTTCCTCGCCCAGCCCGGCGTGTAGTCCTTCCCGCCGACGGGTGCACCACGCCCGCTCGAACGGGGACGAGATCTGGAACGAGGCCAAACTCGACGTGTTCTGGTCGGGGACGAGGGCCGAGTACCTGCGCCTGGACGAGATCAGCGGGCGAGCGATCAAGGCCGTCGACGCCGAGTTGCCCGTCGGCGGTCCGGCCTCTGCAGCCGTTGGCTGGATCGACGAGCTGCTCGCCGCCGCCGCCACGACCGGGGCGCCCCTCGACTTCTTGTCGACGCACAGCTACGGCAACGCGCCACTCGACCTGCGCCCGATCGCCGCCCGCCACGGCCGGCCCGATCTTGATCTGTGGTGGACGGAGTGGGGCGCCCACGCCGGTCATTGCAACCGGGCACACGACTCGGTGTGGAGCACGGCCTACCTCGCCCGCGGCATGGTCAGCGCCATGGGCCGTATCGACGCCCTCGCCTACTGGACGGTGTCGGACCACTTCGAGGAGCTCGGCCGGCCACCGTCGTTCCTGCACGGGGGCTGCGGCCTGCTCGCCGTCGACAACGTGCGCAAGCCGCGCTGGTGGGCGCTGTGGATGCTGGAACAGCTGCTCGACGACCGGGTCGATGTCCGTGCCGAAGGCGACGGCACGGGGACCTGGTCGACGCGATCGCCACGGCCGGCGGGGCGGTCGCGTGGCGATCGTCGTGCGCAACGGGGCCGTGGACGTCTCCAAGGTCGACGGCGACGAGCTGCTCGACCGCGACGTCGAGCTCACCGTCACCGGGTTGCGCGAGGGGCGGTACCGGCTGCGCCATCACCGCCTCGACGAGCAGCACTCCAACCTCAACCGGACGTGGGCGGAGATCGCTGGCGGCAGGGCCTGGCCCACCGAGGCCGACTGGCAGACCCTGCACGACGCCGACCACCTCGCGGAGCTCGAGCCGCCGTCCGTAGTCGCCACGGACGCCGGGGTGCTACGGCTTGAGTACGCGCTGCCGATGCCCGCACTGTCGCTGGTCGAGCTGGAGCAGGTGTCGCCCACGGACGACTGACGGCGGCGGACGCGGCGGCAGTACCGTCCGCCGGATGCGGACGCGCCTGACCGAACTGCTGGAGATCGAGCACCCCATCATGCTCGCCGGGATGGGCGGCGTGTCGTATCACGAGCTCGTGGCCGCCGTCAGCGAGGCAGGTGGCATCGGCACGCTCGGAGCGTCGACGATGAGCGCCGAGGAGCTGCCGGAGGAGATGGCCAAGGTGCGGGCGTTGACGTCCAAGCCGTTCGGCGTCGACCTGCTGACGGCGCTGCCGGGCCAGGTGGACAGCGGCATCCGCGCGGTGGTCGACGGTGGCGCGCGCATCTTCGTCGCCGGGCTCGGCGTGCCGCGCGAGGCCGTCGATGCGCTGCACACGGCGAACATCCTCGTCGGCTCGATGTGCGGCAAGGTCCGCCATGCCGTCAGCGCCGTGGCCGGCGGCTGCGACTTCGTCGTCGCCCAGGGCACGGAGGCCGGCGGGCACACCGGGACGGTGGCGACGATGGCGCTGGTGCCCCAGGTCGTCGACGCCGTCGGCGCCGACGTGCCCGTCGTCGCCGCCGGTGGGCTGTACGACGGGCGCGGACTGGCGGCCGCACTGACGCTCGGCGCCGACGGCGTGTGGATCGGGACCCGCTTCATCGCCACGCCCGAGGCGCGCGCCGTCAACGGGTACAAAGAGACACTCGTGGCCACGGCCGAGGATGGCACCGTCGTCAGCCGGGCGTTCACGGGCAAGACGTGTCGCGTGGTGCGCAATGCGTGGACGCAGCACTTCGACGAGCACCCAGAAGAGCTGCAGCCGTTCCCCGCCCAGGCGTTCGCCGCCGTCAAGGCCGGCGCCGCCCACCTCGGCGCGCCGCCCGGCACGGACGTCGACCTGGCTCGCGAGTTCATGCCCGCCGGCCAGGGCGTCGGCGCCATCGACGCGCTCGTCCCCGCCGCCGACCTCGTCCGCCAGATGATGGCCGAAGCAGAACAAGCCATCGCCCGCGCCGCGAAGTACTGACCGCCCGCAGGGTCTCAACATGCCTTCTGGGCGCGGAGACGGATGCGGTGACATGAAGTTGTCGGGGGCTGCGATGCTGGGGCGGTGACGTCATACTCGGTCGAGACCCGGACCACGCTCGACGAGTACATCGACGCGGCGTGGGCGGAGGACATCCTGCCGGCGCTGTGCACGTACATCACGATCCCCAATGTGTCTGCCCACTTCGACCCGGAGTGGGAGGCCAACGGGCACATGGAGGCGGCCGTCAAGCTCGTGCGGGACTGGTGCGCGGCTCGGCCGATCGCCGGGTTGACCGTCGACGTGCAGCGCCTGCCGGGGCGTTCGCCGCTCGTCGTCTGCGAGGTGCCGGCCAGTGATCCGGCGCTCGCCGAACGCACCGTCTTGCTGTACGGGCACCTCGACAAGCAGCCGGAGATGACCGGGTGGCGTGACGGCCTCGGACCATGGACGCCCGTCGTCGAGAGCGACCGCCTGTACGGGAGAGGCGGCGCCGACGACGGGTACGCCGCGTTCGCTTCGCTGCTGGCCATCGAGGCCGCCCAGGCGCACGGCATCGCCCACGCCCGCTGCGTCGTGCTGATCGAGGCCAGCGAGGAGAGTGGCAGCCCCGACCTGCCGGCGCACCTCGTCGCCCTCGCTGATCGGCTGGGGTCACCCGAGCTGGTGCTGTGCCTCGACTCCGGCTGCCTCGACGACGAGCGCCTGTGGGTGACCACGTCCCTGCGCGGCCTGGCCGGCGGCACGCTGACCGTCCAGGTGCTGACCGAAGGCGTGCACTCCGGCGAGGCCAGCGGGGTCGCGCCGTCCAGCTTCCGCCTCCTGCGCCTGATCCTCGAGCGCCTCGAGGACAGCGCCACGGGGAAGGTGCGGTTGCCCGAGCTCCACGTCGACGTGCCCGACGACCGCCGCCAGCAGGCACACGCGACCGCCGCCGAGATGCCCCACCCCGTCGCTGCCGACCTGCCTTTCGCCGGCACCACGCGGCCGATGGTCGAGGACCCGGCCGAGCAGCTGCTGGCCCGCACGTGGCGGCCGACGCTCAGCTACATCGGCGTCGCCGGGCTGCCGCCGCCGGGCAGGGCGGGCAACGTGCTGCGGCCGTCCACGTCGCTGACGCTGTCGTTCCGGCTGCCGCCGACCTGCGACCACACAATGGCGCTGGAGGCCATCCAGCGGACGATCCTGGCCGACCCCCCGGAGGGTGCCACCGTCCGCTTCGACGACGCACTCTCCGGCCCCGGCTGGAACGCCCCGTCGTTCGCGCCGTGGCTGGACGCGGCGTTGGACGAGGCGTCGAGGGCGTCGTTCGGGCAGCCGGCGCGGAGGTTCGGCGAGGGCGGTTCGATCCCGTTCATGGGCATGCTCGGGGAGATCTTCCCGGCCGCCCAGTTCGTCGTCACCGGCGTGCTCGGCCCCGGCAGCAACGCCCACGGCCCCAACGAGTTCCTCCATCTGCCGACCGCCCGCCGGGTGACCGCATGCCTCGCTCGTCTGCTCGGCGCCCACGCCGCTTCGCCGGCCGCGGGCTGAGGCGTACCGCGATCGGCGCTCGGGCCGGCTGTGCCGGCGCTCGAGTCGGTGTCGTCGTCACGATGGCGCTCGTGCTCGGCGGGTGTGGCGACGACGGACCGGCGGCCGGCCGCGCCCCACCCGCCGTTCCCGTCGTCGCCGTTGCCG
>JALZMG010000453.1 GCA_030858325.1 Actinomycetota bacterium
TTGGCGGGGAATCGGGACGGCGATGGCGATGCAGGAGCGCGACTGTCGGGTCACCCTGGCCACCGCCGCGCCCGTCGTCGCCGCCGGGCTGTTCCACAGCGCCGCCGACGTCCCGGCCAGACGCCGCTTCGCCGCGGCCGGCGGCGAGTGGCTGGTCGACACGGTCGTCGACGCCTGGTCGGACGGTGCGGCGACGCTGCGCTCGACACTGACGGGCGCCACGGACCGCCGCCGCTTCGACCGGCTGGTGGTCGCCGAGACCGCCGTCGCCAGGGTCGCCCTCGGACTGGCCCTCCTCGCCGCAGGCATCGCCCACGTTGCGGTCGGCGACTGCGTCGCCCCGCGGCGGGCGTCACTGGCGATCCTCGAAGGCCGCCGTTGCGCGCTGGCGTGGTGACCGGCAGCGGCCGCATTGTGGTACAGTTCCACGATGCGGGCAGGTTCCGTCTGATGGTTCACGACGGTGAGCCGCCGCAGTCTGACGGGGACCACCACGAGGCACCGGGACGGCAGCAGTAAGGAACGGGCATGGCAGACGACGACATCGACCTGGCAGGACTCGATGACGACGAGCTCGTCAAGCAGATGCACGACGATCTCTACGACGGGTTGGCCGACGAGATCCTCGAAGGCACGACGATCCTCCTCGACCGCGGGTGGGCGCCCGATCGCGTGCTCGCCGAGGCCCTCGTCGAAGGCATGCGCATCGTCGGCATCGACTTCCGCGACGGGATCTTGTTCGTTCCCGAGGTACTCCTGTCGGCGAACGCGATGAAGGCGGGCATGGAGGTCCTCCGGCCGCTGCTCGCCGAGACCGGCGCCGAGCCCGTCGGCAAGGTCGTCATCGGCACGGTCAAGGGTGACATCCACGACATCGGCAAGAACCTCGTGGCGATGATGTTGGAGGGCGCCGGTTTCGAGGTCATCGACATCGGCATCAACAGCGACGTCGACAAGTACCTGGCCGCGCTCGACGAGCACAAGCCGGACATCCTCGGCATGTCGGCCCTCTTGACGACGACGATGCCGTACATGAAGGTCGTCATCGACACGATGGAGGCCAAGGGCCTGCGTGACAAGTACATCGTGCTCGTCGGCGGGGCGCCGCTGAACGAGGAGTTCGGCGCCGCCGTCGGCGCCGACGCGTACTGCCGTGACGCCGCCGTCGCCGCCGAGACGGCGAAGACGCTGGTCCAGGCCCGCCGCAACCGGCTGCGTGCCGAGCCGCCCGGCCCGTCGGTGGTCGCCTGAGATGACTGCCGGCGCCACGCCCGAGCGGCCGCTGGTCATCGCCTGCGGCGCGCTCGCCTCCGAATTGCGGGCGATCGTCAGCGCGCAGGGAATCGCCGACGCGCTGGAGATCCGCTATTTGCCGGCCAACCTGCACAACCGGCCGGAGCGCATCGCCCCCGCCGTCGAGGCCGCGCTCGCCGACGCGGACACGCGTCCGGTCCTCGTGGCCTACGCCGACTGCGGAACGGGCGGCGCACTCGACGCCGTTCTCGACCGTCACCCCGGCGCCACCCGCCTGCCCGGCCCGCACTGCTACGAGGTGTTCGCCGGAGCGGAGACGTTCGCCGTGCTGCACGACGAGGAACCCGGCACGTTCTTCCTCACCGACTTCCTGGCTCGCCACTTCGACGCGCTCGTCTGGCAGGGCCTCGGCCTGGATCGTCACCCGCAGCTGCTCGACACGTACTTCGGCAACTACCGGCGCGTCGTGCTGCTCAGCCAGTCCGCCGACCCCGCCGTCGCCTCGGCTGGCGCTCGGGCGGCGGAGCAACTCGGTCTGGCGTTCGTGCACCGTCACGTCGGGCGCGACGGCCTCGCTCACGCACTGGCCGTCCCGGTTGCCGTCGCCGAGCGCCGGAGCGCCGCCTGATGCCGCGCGGGGCGAGCGAGGTGGTCGTCATCATGTGGCGCGACATCCCCGCGCAGGTCAACGGCCAGGCCGGCCGGGAACGGCACCAGGTGCTGCTGTCGGACAAGTTCCAGCGGGCCATCGATCGGGCCAAGCGCAAGGCGCGCATCGTCACCGCGCAAGACGACGTCACCCAGTGGCGGCGGATCAGTCAAGAGATCGCGACCGGAGCAGGGCAGCCCGACGCGGCCGCCGCAGCCGACGCCGAGGCGGCGCGGCTGGAGCAGGACTACGGCGTCGATCGTCTCGGACGCCTGGCCTTTGCCGGCGGCTGGGCGCACGATGTCGAGGTGACTCCCGCCGCCGGCGACGACCTCGCCGCGCTCGAGGAACTCGACGACGATGAACGCGAACCGAGGGAGCAGCACCAATGAGTGAGCGAATCTTCGAGCGAGCGAGTCATCGTCACGGTCTTTTCAGTCATTGGTGCTCGGTCGTCGGCCCAACGGCGAGACGTCCGCATCAATCGAGGGAGCAGCACCAATGACTGACACCGTTGTCAGCTCGGCCAGCCGGGAGGTCGTGATCGGCTTCGACCGGCCGTTCGTGATGATCGGCGAACGCATCAACCCGACGGGGCGCAAGCTGCTCGCCGAGGAGATGAAAGCCGGCGACTTCAGCCGCGTCGAGGCCGACGCCGTGGCCCAGGTCGAGGGCGGCGCGCACATGCTCGACGTCAACGCCGGCATCCCGCTCGCCGACGAGCCGGCCCTCCTAGCGAAGGCCATCCAGCTCGTGCAGGCGGTGACCGACGTGCCGCTGTCCATCGACTCCTCGATCATCGAGGCGCTGGAAGCCGGGCTCGCCGTGTACCAGGGCAAACCGCTCGTCAACTCGACGACGGGCGAGGACGAGGTGATGGAGCGCGTCCTGCCGCTCGTCGCCCGCCACGGCGCCGCCGTCGTCGCCATCTCCAACGACGAGACCGGTATCAGCATGGACATCGACGTCCGCTTCGCCGTCGCCAAGAAGATCGTCGAACGGGCCGCCGACCACGGCATCCCCGCCAGCGACATCGTCGTCGACCCGCTGGTGATGCCGATCGGCGCGCTGGGCACGGCGGGGCAGGACGCGTTCACGCTGATCCGCCGCCTGCGCTCCGAGCTCAAGGTCAACACGACATGCGGCGCCTCGAACGTCAGCTTCGGCCTGCCCAACCGGCACCAGATCACCGGCACGTTCCTGTCGATGGCCATCGGCGCAGGGATGACGTCGGCGATCATGAGCCCGCTGCACCCGGAGGTCAAAGCTGCCGTGCTCGCCGCCGACGTGCTGGCCGGCCACGACCGGGACTGTGCGGCGTGGATCCGGGCCAATCGCGCCCCGGCCGCCGAAGGCAGCGAGCGCGCCGCCCGTGACGGCAGGCGCCGTCGGCGTCCGGCCTGAGCGAGAAATCCCGTGGGCGCGCCGTCGACCACCGCTGACGTCGCAGCGCGGCGCGTCGTGTTCACGCCGTCGGGGCACGAGGGTGTGGTCGCCGACGGCACGACGGTGCTCGAAGCGGCGCGCGCGCTCGGTGTCGACCTCGACACGGTGTGCGGCGGTCGGGGCATCTGTGGCCGCTGCCAGGTGACGCCGAGCACAGGACGGTTCGCCAAGTGGCGCATCGAGGCCACGGCGGACGCGCTCGGCCCGCTGGCATCGTTCGAGACGGACTACCACGGCGCCCGGCCGCTGGCGGCGGGCAACCGCCTCGGGTGCGCGGCACGTATCGTCGGCGATGTCGTCGTCGACGTGCCGGCGGCCAGCCAGGTGCACCGCCAGGTCGTGCGCAAGGACCTGGACATGGCGCCTGTCGTCGTCGATCCGTCGTTCGCGCTGTACTACGTCGAGGTCCCGCCGGCGCAGCTCGGCGACGCCGTCAGTGCGTCCGGCGCCGTCCGTTCGGCCGTCGCCGATCAGCACGGCCGTCGCCGCCCCCGTTTCGACGCTGCGCCGTTGCGCGCCGTCCACTCCGTGCTGGCTGCCGAGCGCGGTGCGGTCACCGTCGCCGTCCGTCTCGACGCCCCGGCCGACGACGGCTCCGGTGGGGGAAGCGAGGACGGCTCCATCGTCGCCATGTGGCCCGGGTACGTCGACGCCGCCTACGGCATCGCTGTCGATGTCGGGTCGACCACCGTCGCCGGCCACCTCTGCGCGCTCGCGTCGGGCGAGGTGCTGGCGTCGGCAGGGCGGATGAACCCGCAGATCCGCTTCGGCGAGGACCTGATGAGCCGTGTGTCGTACGTGATGATGAACCCTGGCGGCGACGCCGAGTTGACGGCGACGATCCGCACGGCCATCGACGAGCTGATCGGCGATCTCGTCGCCGCCGCCGGCGTCGCCCGTGACCGCGTGCTGGAGATCGTCCTCGTCGGCAATCCGATCATGCACCACATCGTCGCCGGCATCGACCCGACGCCGCTCGGCGCGGCACCGTTCGTGCTGGCCACGGACGAACCGATCGTCACGCCGGCCGGCGAACTCGGGCTCGACCTGCCGTGGGCGACCGCCTACGTCGGCCCATGCATCGCCGGGCACGTCGGTGCCGACACGGCGGCGGCGATCCTCGCCGAGGGCCCGCACCGCGGCGAGCAGATGCAACTGCTCGTCGACGTGGGCACGAATGCCGAGATCGTGCTCGGTGACCGGCACCGCGTGTTCGCCGCGTCCAGCCCGACCGGTCCGGCGTTCGAGGGCGCGCAGATCAGCTGCGGGCAGCGGGCGACCGCCGGTGCCATCGAGCGGGTGCGCATCGACATTGCGACGCTCGAGCCGCGGGTCAAGGTCATCGGCTGCGATCTGTGGTCAGACGACCCTGGCTTCGAGCCGGCCACGCGTCGCACCGGCGTCACCGGCGTGTGCGGGTCGGGCATCATCGACGTCGTCGCCGAGATGTACGTGGCCGGCGTGGTCGACGCCGATGGCACGATCCTCGGTTCGCAGGCGGCCCGCTCGGCGCGGGTGGTGGCGGATGGTCGGACGTTCAGCTATGTGCTGTACGAGCGCGGCGATGTGCGCATGGCGATCACGCAGAACGACGTACGGGCGATCCAGCTGGCCAAGGCCGCGCTGCGCGCCGGCATCGACCTGCTCGTCGAGCACGCCGGCCGCCCCGACGTCACCGACGTGCGCCTGGCCGGCGCGTTCGGCGCGCACATCGATCCGGTGCGGGCGATGGTCCTCGGTCTCGTGCCCGACTGTCCCGTCGGTGGCGTGCGCTCCGTCGGCAACGCCGCCGGTGTCGGCGCCGTCCAGGCGCTGCTGTCGCGCCAGCTGCGCGCTGAGATGGAGCGCGCCGTGCGCGCCGTGACGAAGATCGAGACGGCCACCGAGCCGCGTTTCCAGGAGCTGTTCGTGGCGGCGATGGCCTTCCCCCACGCCAGCGCGCCCAGCCCGCACCTGTCGTCCGTCGTCGACCTGCCGGCCCGCACCGCGTCGTCCGAGGAGGTCGACGGTGGCCGCCGCCGTCGCCGCGGTGCAAGCCGTGCGCGCGCCGCCGACCGCCAGCCCATCGAGGTGCAGCCATGACCGACGAGGTGCC
>JALZMG010000471.1 GCA_030858325.1 Actinomycetota bacterium
ACTGCGTCCACCGTGGCGGTGGGCGACGGCGGCGGGGTCGATGCTGTCGGGAGGGGCGCCGAGCGAGCTGAGCTACAGCCGGCGAGTGCGGCGACGGCGATCAGCGCCCCGGCCAATGTGCGCTGCACCCCGCCATGATGGCCCCGTCGACACCCGATCGTACGTCATCCCGGCAGGCGTTGGCGCAGCTCCAGGACCGGCGCGAACAGGTCACCGTGTTCCGCGACGCGGCCGAGGACGTCGGCGGGCTCGAAACGCAGCTCGATCTCCCCGTCGGCGCAGGACTCGACCTCCTCCCACGACACCGGCGTCGAGACTGTTGGATCGGGCCTGGCGCGCAGGGAGTACGGGGCGATCGTCGTCTTGTGGTGCGCGTTCTGGCTCCAGTCGACGAAGATCTTGCCCGGACGCTGGGCCTTGGCCATGACGGTCGTCACCCGCTTCGGCAGCCGCTTCTCCAGCACCTGCCCGGCGGCCAGGGCGAACCGCGCCGCGTCGTCGTGCGAGAGGCCCGGCGTGTTCAGCGGGACGTAGAGCTGGAGGCCTTTGGATCCCGACGTCTTGCAGCACCCCTCGAGCTCGACGGCGGTCAGGATCTCTCGAACATGCACGGCGATCTCGCAGCACGTGGAGATGTCCGTGTGCGGGCCGGGGTCGAAGTCGAACACCACTGCGCAGGGGGTGTCGATATCGACGGCCCGCGCCATCGGGGCGTGGATCTCGACGGCGGCCATGTTGCCGGCCCAGACGAGCGCCGCCGGCTCCTCGACGCAGCAGTACTCGATCCCCCCACGCCGATCGCCCGGGCCGAGGGCCACCGCAACCCACTCCGGACGGTGGTCCGGACAGCGCTTCTCGAAGAACCCCGGCCGGTCCGTGCCGTCCGGAAAACGGCGGAACGTCAACGCCCGCCCGCGCAGGTGCGGCAGGTACACGGGGGCGATGCGGGCGTGGTAGTCGATGACCTCGCCCTTCGTGAAGCCCGACGGGTAGAGGACCTTGTCGAGGTTCGTCAGCTTGAGCTGGCGGCCGTCGATCTCGGCGACGACCGAGCTGCCTTTGGGCATGCGCCGACCAGCCAGGCGGTCAGGCCGACTTCTTGGCCTTCGACGTCCCCGCCGACGACCGCTTGCTCGCCGCCGGATGCCGCTTGCGCGCCGTCTTCGCCGCTTCCACGCTGGCCTCCAACGCAGCCATCAAGTCGACGATCTTCGGCTTCTCGTCGCTCGGCTCAGGCACCTCGAACTCCTCGCCGGCCGCCTTCTTGGCGATCAGGTCGAGGACCTGCTCGCGGTAGTCGTCGTGGTACTTCTGGGGTTCGAACGAATCGGCCAGCGAGGCCACCAGCGACTGCGCCATCTTGACCTCCTTGGCCGAGACGTCGACGTCTTCGAGCCCGGCCAGCTCGTCGATGGTGTCGGCGCTGACGACTTCGTCGGCGTAGGCCAGCGTCGACATCATCAGCCGCCCGCTCTCGGCGCGGATCGCCGCGGTGTGCTGCTTGTTGCGCATCACGAAGCGGGCGATGCCGACCTTGCCGGCCTCCTCCATCGCCTTCGCCAGCAGCACGTACGGCTTCGGG
This sequence comes from Actinomycetota bacterium, assembly GCA_030858325.1. Taxonomy (GTDB): domain Bacteria; phylum Actinomycetota; class Acidimicrobiia; order Acidimicrobiales; family Ilumatobacteraceae; genus JALZMG01. The sequence continues at coordinate 1,583 of JALZMG010000471.1, forward strand.
TTGGCGTCCGGCGCGACGTGATAGGCGCTGTCGAAATAGACCGGATCGATCTCGGCGAGATCGACGAACTCCTCCAGGTCGACGGTCTTCGTCGCCGCGGGGATGAACGGCTCCAGCTCGTCTGGGTCGACGACGACGTAGCGCCCCTTGGAGACCTCATAGCCCTTGATGATGTGCTCGTCTGGCACCTCGTCACCGGTCTCGTCGGACACCTTGCGGTAGCGGATGCGACTCATCGTCCGCTCGTCGAGTTGGTTGAACGACACGCTCTTGCGATTGACGGCGTTGAACAGCTTCACCGGGATGGCCACCAACCCGAAGCTGATCGTTCCGCTCCACACTGGTCTGGGCATGACCACATCATGCCCGATGACTACGCCTCCGCGGCGAGTACTGCCCTGGCGACGAGGTCCGTGCCGAACGCGGTGAGGATCGCCAGGTAGAGCAGACCGGTGGCAGCCATCACGGCGGAGTAGCCGCGCTCACGCAGCGCTGCTTTGGTGACGACGACGAGTGCGATCGTCGTGACCGCGCAGGCCGCCCAGAACCAGCCGAGCGTGCCGCCCCAGCCGTCGTCGACGGCGCCGCTCCAGACGCTGACCATGCCGATCGGCAGCAGCATCGCCACCACCTCGACCGGCCAGACCCAGCCGACGGCGTCGACCAGTTCGTGCAGCAGGCGGCGCGGCAGTCCGGGCTGGACGAGGTACCAGTGCCCGAGCAGCATGGCGTCGGTGACCGCGCCGAGGAATGCCGCGCCGGCGAACGTCCGCA
>JALZMG010000260.1 GCA_030858325.1 Actinomycetota bacterium
GTCGCCGCGCCGCTCGCCGATCGGCTCGGCCCGCGGCGCCTAGTGCTCACCGGTGCCGTGCTGCTCCCGCTCGGGCTCCTGCTCACGTCGCGGGTCGACACGGTCGTCGGCGGCTATGTCACGTACGGGATCGGTGTCGGTGTGGGCGGCGGTCTCGTGATCGCTCCGATGTACACGGCGGCCGGCGGGTGGATCGTCCGCCGGCGGGCGCTGGCGCTGGGCGTGGTGGCGGCCGGCAACGGCGTCGGCACCTTGATCCTCGTCCCGGTCGCCGACCGTCTCATCGCCGATCACGGATGGCGCGACGCGTACGTCATCCTGGCGGTCGTCAACCTCGTCGTGATCGGGCTGTGCTGTGCCGTCGTCCGGCGACCGCCCGTCCCGCCCGCCCCACCAGCGGTGGCGTGGATGAAGGCCGTTGCCGCCACCACCGCCTTCCGTCGGCTGTTCGCCACCACGCTGCTGTTCTCCGTGGCGCTGTACGTCGCATTCGGCTTCGTCGTCGACTTCGCGACGGAGGAGGGCATCGAGTCCGGGAGCGCGGCGCTGCTCGTCGGCCTGATCGGCGCCTCCAGCGTCGTCGGGCGCCTCGGGCTGACCACGCTGTCCGGCCGCGTGCCCGCCGTGCGCCTGCTGCAGGGCTGCCTGGCCGTGCAGCCCGTCGCGTTCGCCGTGTGGCTCGTTGCCGACGACTCGTACCCGCTGCTGGTGACGTTCGCGTTGATGCTCGGCGTCGGCTACGGCGGCTTCGTCGCCCTCGGACCGGAGGTCGCGCTGGGCTACTTCGGGGTCGTCGGCCTCGGCGGGGTGATCGGTCTGCTGTTCCTTGCCTTCGGCCTCGGCGGCCTGGTCGGGCCGCCGTTCGGCGGTTGGCTCGCCGACGCCAGCGACGGGTCGACGATCCCGATCGCGTTCGGCGTCGTCATGTCGGCGCTCGCATTCGCACTGTCGTTGACGATGCCGATCGGCACCGCTCGCGTCGGGACTCCGGCGCCGGACTGAGCGGTGCCGGTCCCGGGGCTCTGGGTCAGGCGCCGGTGGTCGCCCGCCACGACCGGACCTCGTCCATCGCCACCCGGTACACCGCGCCCGCCGGCGGGTGGGTGCGGTACTGGGCGTACTTGGCCGCCAGCGCGGCCAGCACCGCCTCGGCCTCTTCGTCGCGCTCGCGGTGCACGACGGCGCGGCCGCGGATGCGGACCCACCACAGCTGGGACCAGTCGTCGTCGTCATAGTGATCGACGAGCACCGTGGCCGTTCCGGTCGTGTCCATGTCGTCGAGCCGTCGCAGTTGCCCGGTGCGCTTGGGCTTGTGGTCGACTGCGCCGCCCACCCAACCGTCGACGACGGCGAAGCAGATCGGCACCAGCGCCGGCGCGCCGTCGACGCCGACGGTCGCCAGCCGGGCCACGCGCGCCAACTCCAGCGCCTCGGCGTCCCACCGCTCCTCGTCCATCGGCCCATCATCGCGGGGCTGGCTACGGTCGGCGGGATGCGCACGGTGTTCCACGGCGGTCAGGTGTTCGACGCGACGGGGACGGCGGTGGCCGACGGCGACGTCGTTGTCGTGGACGGCCGGATCGTCGATGTCGGGCCCGGGCTCGACGGCGACGACGGCGTCGACTGCACCGGTGCGACGGTGCTGCCGGGCTTCATCGACTGCCACGTCCACTTCATGGCCAGCGGCGACCTCGACCCGATGACCGGCGTGAGGACGCCGTTCTCGCTGAGGTTCTTCCAGGCCGCCGAGAACATGCGCACGACGTTGGCGGCCGGCATCACGTCGGCGCGCGATGCCGGCGGCACCGACCTCGGCGTGAAGACGGCCAGGGACCGCGGCCTGATCACCGGTCCACGGACGACGATCTCGATCACCGCGCTGTCTCAGACCGGTGGTCACGGCGACAGCTGGCAGGTCTGCGGCGCGCACATGCCGCGCTTCACGATCCCCCACCCCGGCTCGCCCGACAACATCGTCGACGGCCCCGACGAGATGCGGCGCAAGGTCCGCGAGCTCGTGCGCGCCGGTGCCGAGGTGATCAAGGTGTGCACGAGCGGCGGCGTGCTGTCCCCGCGCGACGATCCCCGCCACGGGCACTTCCGCGACGCCGAGCTGTCCGTGCTCGTCGAGGAGGCGACGGCGGCGGGCATCCACGTGATGGCCCACGCCCAGGCGACCGACGGCATCAAGGCGGCCGTCCGCAACGGCATCCGCTCGATCGAGCACGGCATCTTCCTCGACGACGAAGCGATCCAGATGATGCTCGATCGCGGCACGTACCTCGTGCCGACACTGATGGCGCCGCGCGGCGTGCTGGAGGCGGCCGCCGCCGGTATCGCCGTACCGCCGGAGGCCGTGACGAAGACGAAGATGGTCATCGAGGAGCACTTCTCTTCGATCACTCGGGCGATCGCTGCCGGCGTGAAGGTGGCGATGGGCACGGACTCGGGGGTGATGCCCCACGGGCGCAACCTTGAGGAGCTGGCGCTGCTGGTCGAGTGCGGCATGGCGCCGGTCGACACCTTGCTGGCGACGACGCGCGTGGCCGCCGAGTTGATCGGCATCGAGGACACCGTCGGCACGCTGACGCCGGGCAAGGTCGCCGATGTCGTCGTCGTCGACGGCGACCCGCTCGATGTCGTCACCCTCCCGCAGCGGATCCGCGCCGTCTACCAGGCGGGCCGCCTCGTCGCGGCCTGACTACTGACGCCCCACGCGACACCCGCGACCGACGTCGTCACGGGCGGACGAACGCACCGACGACCTCGGCGGTGCGTTCGAGTGAGGCCTCCAGCTCGTCGCGAGTGACATGACCGGCGTTCGCCGCGTCGGCGAGGCCGACGGTGACTGGCCCCACG
>JALZMG010000514.1 GCA_030858325.1 Actinomycetota bacterium
CGCGGACGCCCTTCTCGATGATGTCAGGCTCGACGGTGTGCGTCCCGAACGTCTCGATGAGGATGCTCACTGGCTGCGCCATGCCGATCGCGTAGGCGACCTGCACCTCGCATCGCTGCGCCGCGCCAGACGCGACGACGTGCTTGGCGACCCACCTCGCGGCGTACGCACCGGAGCGGTCGACCTTGCTCGGGTCCTTGCCACTGAAGGCGCCACCGCCGTGGCGACCCATCCCGCCGTATGAGTCGACGATGATCTTCCGCCCCGTCAGGCCGCAGTCGGCGTGGGGACCGCCCAACACGAACGTGCCCGTCGGATTGACGTACACGGCGTACTCGTCGTCGGCGAACTGCTCGGGAACGATCGGTCTGATCACCTGCTCGATGAGGTCGGGACGGATCACGCTGTCGCGGTCGATGCCGTCCTGATGCTGCGTGCTGACGAGCACGGTGCGCAGGGCGACGGGCCGGCCGTCTTCGTAGTCGAACGTGACCTGCGTCTTGCCGTCCGGACGGAGGTAGGGGATCTGCCCCGACTTGCGCACCTCGGCCAGCCGCTCGGCCAGGCGGTGGGCCGTCCAGATCGGCAGGGGCATCAGGTCCGGCGTCTCGTCGCAGGCGTACCCGAACATCATCCCTTGATCGCCGGCGCCTTGCGCGTTGAGCTGGTCCTCGCCGGCCGAGCCGCCGCGCAGCTCCTCGCTGGCCGTCACGCCCTGGGCGATGTTCGGGCTCTGCTCGTCGATCGTGACGATGACCCCGCACGTCGATCCGTCGAAGCCGTACAGCGCGTTGTCGTAGCCGATCTGGCGGATCGTCTCGCGGGCCAGCTTGGGGATGTCGACGTACGCCTCGGTCGTGATCTCCCCGGCCACGACGCACAGCCCCGTCGTCAGCATCGTCTCGCAGGCGACGCGACCGTCCGGATCCTTGGCCAGAATGGCGTCGAGCACGGCATCGCTGATCTGGTCGGCCATCTTGTCGGGGTGACCCTCGGTCACGCTCTCTGAGGTGAATGTCCAGCGGGACACTGGTGCTCCTAGCTCTGGTGGCTCGTGCGGATGTCGGTGACGGCGTCGAGGACGGCCGCGGCCACCGCTCGTTTGTCACGCCGTCCGATCGTCACCGGATCGCGATCGGCGCGAACCAGCACGACCTCGTTCGTGTCGTGGCCGAAGCCTACGCCGGGCGCGCTGACGTCATTGGCGACGATCAGGTCGAGGTGCTTGCCGATCAGCTTGGCCGTGGCGTTGGCCACGAGATCGGACGTCTCGGCGGCGAAGCCGACCAGCGTCTGGCCCGGCCGCCTGGCCCGGCCGAGGCCGGCGAGGATGTCGGGCGTGGGTTCGAGAACCAGTTCGGGGACGCCGCCGGCCTTTTTCATCTTGCCGGCCGCTGCGGCGGCCGGCCGGAAGTCGGCGACGGCAGCGGCCATCACGACGACATCGGCATCGGCGTGGTCCATCACCGCGGTCTGCATCTGCGCCGCTGTCTCGACCGCCTCGGCGCGCACGCCGCGTGGCGTCGGTAGCTCGACGGTGGTGACGAGCACGACGTCGGCCCCGCGGATTGCGGCCTCGGCGGCGATGGCGTAGCCCTGCTTGCCGGAACTGCGGTTGGCGATCACGCGCACGGCGTCGATCGGCTCGCGTGTGCCGCCGGCAGTGACGACGACGCGCAGACCGGCCAACGAGTCGGCCGTCGTCAGCAGGGCCACCGCGGCGGACACGATGTCGGCCGGATCGGCCAGCCGCCCGGCGCCGATGTCCCCGCCGGCCAGGCGCCCCACAGCCGGCTCGACGACGTGCACGCCGCGCCGGCGCAGCGTGGCGATGTTGTCGACGACGGCTGGGTGCTCCCACATCTCGGTGTGCATGGCCGGGCACACGAGCACGGGTGATCTGGTCGCCAGGAGCGTGTTCGTGAGGAGATCGGTAGACAGCCCGACGGCGTAGGCGGCGACGACGCGGGCGGTGGCCGGGGCGACGACGATGAGGTCGCAGCTCTGGCCGAGACGGGTGTGCGGGATCGGGGTCGGCCCGTGCCAGAGCGACGTCTGCACCGGTTCGCTGGCCAGCGCGCTGAGCGTCGCCGGTCCGAGGAAGCGCTGCGCGCCACTCGTCATCACGGGCACGACGTGGGCGCCGAGGTCGACCAGCCGGCGGCAGACCTCGACGGCCTTGTAGGCGGCGATCCCTCCGGACACGCCGAGGACGATGCGCTTGCCGGCGAGCATCGCCAGGGTCAGGACTCGGCGATCGCCTCGTCGTCGCCCGACTCGGCGTCGTCGCCATCGGCGGCGACGGCAAGCTCGGTCCAGACGATCTTGTCGGCGGCGATCTCTTCGAAGCCGATGCTCAGCGGCTTGCGGGCGACGGAGCTGACCTGCGGCGGCACCATGTGGCCGAGGCCGTCGCCGAGCTGGTTGAAGTAGGAGTTGATGTTGCGGGCACGGCGGGCGGCGAGTGTGACCAGGCTGAACTTGGAATCGACGCGGTCAAGTAGCTCCTCGATCGGCGGGTTCATCATCGTGTCGTGGGTGCGTTCCATCTCTGCTCCAAGCGCTGGTCGTCGGGCGGGCAGCCGGTGGAGCCTATCGGCGGGACCTGGTCAATTCGGGGTGGCCGGCGCAGACGGGTTCGGCACGGTTGACGGTTCGCACGGCGCCGGACTCCGGCGGGAGCGGGCGTCGTCGATGATCGTCAGCATCTCGTCGATCGTCGCTTCGAGATCGTCGTTGACGACGATGTGGTCGGCGAGTTGGCGCCCGATCGGCTCCTCGTCCTCGGCCTTGCGCAGGCGGGCCACGACGCGATCGTAGTCGTCGCCGCGATGGCGCAAGCGGCGTTCCTGCTCGTCGCGCGTTGGCGGCAGCACGAAGATCAAGAGGGCGTCTGGGCGCACCGCCTTCACCTGCCGAGCACCGTCGACTTCGATCTCCAACACGATGTCGGCACCGGCGACCGGGTCCGGCAGCGGGGTGCCGTAATAGCTCCCAAGGAACTCGGTCCATTCGAGGAATCCGCCGGCGGCGATGCGCGCCTCGAACGTGGCGCGATCGGTGAACGTGTAGGCCTCGTCGGGCTCGCCCCGCCGCTGCGCGCGCGTCGTCCAGCTGCGGCTCAGCCACAGCCTGGGGTCACGACCGACGAGCGCGTCGACGATCGTTCCTTTGCCGACGCCACCCGGTCCGGAGACGACGATGATCAGCGGCGGCGCGGGTCCCGCGGCCGCCGCGCTCAAGCGCGCTTGGCGGGGACCGCCTCGAGCAGGGCCAGGCGCTGCTGCGAGCCGAGGCCCTGGACGCGACGGTTGTCGGCGATGCCGACGTCGTCCATGATCTTGCGCGCCTTGACCTTGCCCACGCCGGGCAATGCTTCGAGCAACGACACGACCTTCAGTTTGCCGACGTTGATGTCGTCGGAGTCGAGCGCTTCGGGAAGCGTCAGCGATTCGTTCCTCAGCCGAGCCTTGATCTCGGCGCGGGCCGCACGAGCTTCGGCCGCCTTCTCGAGAGCGGCGGCGCGTTGCTCGGGCGTCAACTGCGGAGGTGTAGCCATGCGTGCACGGTAGCGGACGTCATTCCCGATCGGTTGGATCACACGACGGCGGCGTTCGGGGCCGAGTGCGGCGTCGACCCAGGCAGCGAGCCCGTAAAGCCGGCCGACCGCTCTCGAAACGTGCGGACGTTCTCATCGGGCCTTCTGGGCGCGGAGGTTCCCATACGAGAACCTCCGCGCCCAGATCGCACTTTGCTCAACCGTGGCGCAGCTGCTGCAGCACGCGCAGCGGGGCGCTTGGGTCGGCGAACGTGGCGGTGCCGACCTGGACGGCGGTGGCGCCGGCTAGCAGCAGCTCTGTGGCGTCCCAGCCTGACGAAACCCCACCGACGCCGATGATCGGCAGGTCGGGCAACGCGTTGTGGACGTCGTGGACGGCGCGCACGGCGACGGGGTGGATCGACGCGCCGGAGAGCCCTCCCCCGCCGGCGCCGAGCGTCGGCCGGTGGGTCACCGGGTCGAACGCCATTCCGAGCAGCGTGTTGATGCACGTCACCGTCTCGGCGCCCGCCTCAGCCACCGCCGCGGCGACGTCGACGATGCGGTCGGTGTTGGCGCTGAGCTTGGCCCATCGCGGTCGCTCACAGCCGGCCGTGGCGGCGATCACCTCCGCCGCCCGCCCGGGATCGTGAGCGAACATTGCATCGCGACCCTCCAGGTTCGGGCACGACAGGTTGACCTCGACGGCGACGACGCCGGCCGGCGCTGTCGCCAGGAGGTCGGCGGCGCGGCGGTACTCCTCGACCGTGCGCCCCCAGATGCTGGCGACGACGGTGGCACCGGCGTCGAGCAGTTCGGGTAGCCCGTGATTCAACCAGTGCTCGACGCCCGGTCCCTGCAGGCCGACGGCGTTGAGCATCCCCGCCCCGGCCGGCGACAGCCGCGGCGGCGGGTTGCCACCCCACTCGAACGCAGCCAGCGACTTCACGACGACCGCGCCGAGCGCGCCGAGATCGAGGTATCGCGCCAGCTCCGTTCCGTAACCCGCCGTCCCCGACGCAGTCATCACCGGATTCGCAAGAGACACCGACCCGATCCGCACCGGCCCTCCTCGCCAGGAGGGCACCGGACCCGGGAGGTCAGTGGAGCCGGTCGAGCCCAGCTTCATGGGCGGCGATGGTGCTCTTGCAACGAGCGGACACGGATCGGGCCGCCGCGCTGCTCGGCCAAACCCTGCGCCGCGGCGAGGGCAGCGGCGACGGTCGTCACGCAGGCGACACCGTGCAGCGTCGCCGCCTTGCGGATCTGCTCACCGTCCTTGCGGCCGCCACGGCCCTCCGGAGTGTTGACGACGAACGTCACCGTGCCGGAAGCGATCAGGTCGACCGCGGTCTTGCCGGCACCTTCGCTGACCTTGGCCACGACCTCGTCGACGGGCACCGAGAAGCGGGCCAGGTGATCGGCCGTGCCCTGCGTGGCCACGACGCCCATGCCCAGCTCACGCATGCGCTTGGCGACGACGAGCCCGGCCGGCTTGTCGCCGTCGGCGAGGGACAAGAAGACGGTGCCTGTGCGCGGCAGGTCCATGCCGGCGGCCAACTCGGCTTTGTAGAACGCCAGCCCGAACGTCGAGTCGATGCCCATCACCTCCCCCGTGGAGCGCATTTCCGGGCCGAGCGCCGGGTCGACTTCCGGGAAGCGGGAGAACGGCAGCACGGCCTCCTTGACGGCGACGGTCGGCAGCGCGTCGGGTCCGTGGAGCACGGACGGACCGAGCAGACCCTCCGTGCGAAGTTCGGCGAGCGTGGCGCCGAGCATGACCCTCGCCGCCACCTTGACCAGCGGCACGCCCGTCGCCTTGGCGACGAACGGCACCGTCCTGCTGGCCCGCGGGTTGGCCTCGATCACGTACACCGTCGTGCCGAGCACGGCGTACTGCACGTTGATCAGCCCGCGCACGTCGAGACGGGCGGCGATCGCCGCCGTGTACGCCTCGATCACCTCGACGACCCACGCCGGCAGCGTTGGCGGTGGAATCGCGCACGCCGAGTCGCCCGAGTGCACGCCGGCCTCCTCGACGTGTTCCAGCACGCCGCCGATCAACACCTCGCCGGTGTGGTCGCGCACGGCGTCGACGTCGACCTCGACGGCGTCGTCGAGGAAGCGATCGATGAGCACGGGGCGCTCGGCCGACAGGCCACCCTCGCGACCGAGCGTGCCGAACCCGGCCAGCTCCTGCATCGCCGCGGCGAGCTGGTTGACGTCGTGGACGATCTGCATCGCCCGGCCACCGAGCACGTAGCTCGGGCGCACCAGGACGGGGAAGCCGACCTGCTCGACGATGGCCAGCGCCTCCTCGAGGTCGGTCGCCGTGCCACCGGGCGGCTGCGGGATGCGCAACTCGTCGCACAACGCGTTCCACTTCTCCCGGTCCTCGGCCATATCGATCGACGCCGACGACGTGCCGGCGATCAGCCCGCTCGGGATCAGCGCAGCGAGCTTCAGCGGTGTCTGCCCGCCGAGCGCGACGATCACGCGTGGCGCCACGCCTCCCGCAGCCGCTGTCTCGGCGGCGATCACGTTGAACACGTCCTCGCCGGTCAGCGGCTCGAAGTAGAGCCGGTCCGACGTGTCGTAGTCGGTCGAGACGGTCTCCGGGTTGCAGTTGATCATCACCGTCTCGAACCCCGCCTCGCGCAGGGCAAAGCTGGCATGCACGCAGCAGTAGTCGAACTCGATGCCTTGGCCGATGCGGTTCGGCCCGGAACCCAAGATGACGACGCGCGGCCGGTCCGACGGTCGCACCTCGTCCTCGTCCTCCCACGTCGAGTAGTGGTACGGCGTCGCGGCGGCGAACTCGGCCGCGCACGTGTCGACGGTCTTGTACGTCGGGCGGACGCCGCAGGCCTCCCTGGCCGCCCGCACCTGCGCCTGGTCGCAGTGCCACAGGTGCGCCAGCTGGGCGTCGGCGAAGCCCAGCCGCTTGGCCCGTCGCCAAGTTCCGCGGCCGATGTCGACGGGGCCGTCCAGCGCCTCCAACGTCTGGCGCTCCTCGACGACGGCCAGCATCTGATCGAGGAACCACGGGTCGATGCGGCAGGCCTCGTGGAGACGGTCGACCGACACGCCACGACGCAGCAGCTCGCCGAGCTGGAAGACGCGGTCGGGCGTCGGAACGGCCACGGCGGCGAGCAACTCGGCGTCGGTCTGCGCCGCCAGTTCCGCCTCGCCGGGGTCGGCACCGAGGCCCAGCCGGCCCTGCTCCAGCGAGCGCAATGCCTTCTGCAGGCTCTCCGGGAACGTCCGCCCGATGGCCATCACCTCGCCGACGGACTGCATCTGCGTACCGAGGACGCCAGAGGTCCCTGGCAGCTTCTCGAACGCCCAGCGTGGCACCTTCGTCACGACGTAGTCGATGACCGGCTCGAAACAGGCCGGCGTGGCCCGTGTGACATCGTTGGGGATCTCGTCCAGCGTGTAGCCGACGGCCAACTTGGCGGCGATCTTGGCGATCGGGAACCCGGTCGCCTTGGAGGCCAGCGCCGAGGACCGCGACACGCGCGGGTTCATCTCGATGACGACCTGGCGGCCGGTCGCCGGATCGAGCGCGAACTGCACGTTGGACCCACCGGTCTCGACGCCGACGCGGCGGATGCAGGCGAACGCGGCGTCGCGCATCTGCTGGTATTCGACGTCGGTCAGCGTCTGCGCCGGGGCGACGGTGATCGAGTCGCCGGTGTGCACACCCATGGGATCGACGTTCTCGATCGAGCAGATGATCACGCAGTTGTCGGCGCGGTCGCGCATCACCTCCAGCTCGAACTCCTTCCACCCGGCGATCGACTCCTCGACGAGGATCTCTCCGATCGGGCTGGCCGCCAGCCCGGCGGCGGCGAGACGTTCGAACTCCTCACGCGTGCCGGCGATGCCCGTCCCTCGCCCGCCGAGGATGTAGGCGGGGCGGATGATCACCGGCAGCCCGACTGTGCCGATCACCGCGCCCGCCTGTTCCATCGAATGGGCGATCCCCGACGCCGGCACGTCGAGGCCGATCTCCGTCATCGCCGTCTTGAACTGCTCGCGATCCTCGGCCGTGGCGATCGCCGCGGCGTCGGCGCCGATCATCTCCGGTGTGCCAGGCACGCCGATCAATCCCTTGCCGTGCAGTGCCATCGCCACGTTGAGGCCGGTCTGGCCGCCGAGCGTCGGCAGCACGGCGTCCGGTCGCTCCCGCTCGATGATGCGGGCGACGACGTCCGGCACGAGCGGCTCGATGTAGGTCCGGTCGGCCATGTCGGGGTCGGTCATGATCGTCGCCGGGTTGGAGTTGACGAGGACGACGCGGTAGCCCTCCTCGCGCAACACGCGGCAGGCCTGCGTGCCGGAGTAGTCGAACTCGCAGGCCTGGCCGATGACGATCGGTCCTGAGCCGATGACGAGAATCGACGCCAGGTCGTCGCGTCGCGGCATCAGGCGACGCCCGCCGCGGGCTCGGGGAGCCCGACCGGCTCGTGTCCCCGCAGCCTCCCGACCGTGAACGACGACCGTCCCCGATACTCGGCCATGCGCGCGGCGAAGCGGGAGAACAGGTAGCTGCTCTCGTGCGGGCCGGGTCCGGCCTCGGGGTGGTGCTGCACGCCGAACGCGTTCGCGTCGTGGGCGGCCAGACCCTCGCACACGCCGTCGTTCAAGTTGACGTGGGTCAGCGCGGCGACGCCGGCGAGGCTGTCGATGGCCACGGCGAAGTTGTGGTTCTGGCTCGTGATCTCGATGACGCCGGTCGTCAGGTCCTTGACCGGATGGTTGGCGCCATGATGGCCGAACGGCAGTTTCACCGTGTCTCCGCCGAGGGCGCGCCCGAGCAGCTGGTTGCCGAGGCAGATGCCGAACACAGGGATGCCGCTGCCGAGCAGATCGGCGACGATGTCAGTGGCGCCGACGACGCAGGCCGGGTCCCCGGGACCGTTGGAGAGGAACACACCGTCGGGGTCGGCGACCATGACGTCGGCGGCGGGCGTCGAGGCCGGGACCACCTCCACCACGCCCAGCCCGGCCAGGTGGCGCAGGATCGTCCGCTTGATGCCGTAGTCGTAGGCGACGATCCGGAACTCGCCGCCACGGCCGACCGTGTACGGCTGCCCCGTCGT
>JALZMG010000027.1 GCA_030858325.1 Actinomycetota bacterium
GTCGACGTCGGCGCGCCGATGTCGTGGAACGCCTGCCCGGACTCGGCGATGATCCACGGCACGTTGGCCAGCGTCTCGACGTTGTTGACGATCGTCGGCTGCATGTACAGGCCCTTGGCCGCCGGGAAGTACGGCGGCTTCAGCCGCGGCATGCCGCGTTCGCCCTCCAGGCTTTCGATCAGCGCCGTCTCCTCACCGACGATGTAGGCACCGGCGCCCCACGTCAGCGTGATGTCGACGGAGAAGTCGGTGCCCAGCACGTTGCGGCCGACGAGGCTGTTGGCGTACGCGTCGTTGAGCGCTTGGGCGATGCGTTCCTGGGCCAGGGCCATCTCGCCACGAACGTACAGAAACGCCTGCACGGCGCGGAACGCGTAGCAGGAGATGACGACGCCCTCGATCAGCTGGTGCGGATCGAGCTCCATCAACAGGCGATCCTTGTACGTCCCCGGCTCGCTCTCGTCGCCGTTGACGACGAGGTAGCGGGGGAACACGTCCGCCGGGAGGAAACCCCACTTCGTGCCCGCCGGGAACCCGGCACCGCCACGGCCCTGCATCTCCGAGGTCTTGACCTCGTCGTGGACCTGCTCCGGCGTCATCTCCGTGAGCGCTGTGCGCAGCGCCGTGTAGCCGCCACTGCGGACATACCCGTCGTAGGTGAAGCCGTCGGCCTGGGCGAACCGCGACGTCACGATCGGCGGCCCCGTCGGCACGAGCCCGGGCACGTGGTAGCTCGGCGTCTCTTCCGTCACGCCCCACCCCCTCCCCATCCGAGGTTTTCGTTGGGCCGTCGGCCGCAGGATGACGTCATCGGGCGTCGACCTTGGCTTGGGCCTCCGTGCCGATGCCGGACCACGCGGCGGTCGTGCGCTGGCGGATCCTGGCCAGCGTACCGTGCGGCGGGATCTCGGCGTGGAGGCGGCCGGCGGCGAGATCGTCGACGAGCGAGTCGAACGCGTCGTCGGTCACGCGGTAGCGGTACCGGTAGTTGACCTGCAGCGCCGGCGCCTCGGTGCAGGCGGCGATGCACTCGACGTCCTCCAGCGTGAACATGCCGTCGTCGGTCGTCGAACCGGCCATGATCCCGAGGCGCTCCTCGGCGTGCGCGAGCAGCTCCCACGCCCCGACGAGTTGGCAGGAGATGTTCGAGCAAATGTTGATGCAGTACCGCCCGACCGGCTCGAACTTGAACATCTCGTAGAACGTCGCCGTGCCGTAGACCTCGGCCGGCGTGATGGCGAGCAGCTCGGCGATGTGCGCCATCGCCGCGTTCGTGACGTGGCCGTGCTGCTCCTGGGCCAGGTGCAGCAACGGGATCAGCGCCGACTTCGGGCGCGGGTAACGGCCGATGATCTCTCTGGCGGCCGTGATGTTGGCGTCACTGAGGCGAGACATTGGTGCGATGCTGGTTCGTGATCGTGCAGTCAGGACGTGAACTGGAACGTGTCGAGGAAGGCGGCGATCTCAGGGTCCTCGGCTGCGGCCTCGCCCTGCACAACGGCGACGACTTGGTACAGCCGCAGTCCGTCGGCGAACACGCGCGAGATGTACGTGCCCTGTCCGCCGACATCGCCGACGAACTGGAGACCCTGGCGGCCCTGCAGCTCGATCGGGACACTCGACAGCAGCGTGCCGCCGACGCTCATGATGGCGCCGTCGCGCGCCCCTTCGAGGTCGATCGTCGTCCCGATCGGATAGGCGATGGCGGCCGTGCCGAACGCCATCTCCGACGTCTGGTAGAGGTAGAACGTGATCGGCAACGTGGAACCGTCCGGCAGTGGCGTCTCCTGATTGGTCTCCTCCGGCTCGCCGGGGAAGACGACCGTGTAGTCGCCTTCCGGGGCGGTGAACGGGAACGGTGCGGCCGGCGCCGTCGTCTCGCCGCCACCGGTCACCGTGGTGTCGCCGCCGGCGGAGCCGGACGTCACCGGCGGCGCCGGCGTCTCGCCGCCGGCCATCGTCGTCGCCGAACCGGCCGTCGTGATCCCCCCGCCTTCGGCAGTCGTCACCGCGTCAGCTGTGTCGGCAGACTCGTCGTCATCGCCGCCACACGCGGCGAGGGCGAGTAGAGCGACGAGTGGCACCACGAGGCGAGCCCTTCGGCGCCGGTGGGGGCTGGTGAGTCGAGTGGTCGTCATGGTCGACTGCTTCGTTCCGGTGGTGTCTCGCCCGCCGGGTCCCGAGCTCCGCGTGAACGTGCCCGCCTCATCGGTCGACGTCCCCGAGCACGGGATCGACGGAGGAGATGATGGCGACGGCATCGGCGACGAGCGCGCCGCGCATCATGTGGGGCAGGCACTGGATGTTGACGAACGACGGCGCCCTCATGTGCAGGCGGTACGGCTTTGCCGTCCCGTCGCTGGCGATGTAGCAGCCGAGTTCACCACGCGGGCTCTCCACCGCCACGTACACCTCGCCGGCGGGCACCTTGAAGCCCTCGGTGAACAGCTTGA
>JALZMG010000045.1 GCA_030858325.1 Actinomycetota bacterium
TCCCAGCGGGCCGACCGTCATCAGCCCCTCGACCACCAACCCGGCGTGACCCGCGGAGACGACGAGGTCGGCGACGTCCTCCGGCCGGCACCCGCCCTTGCCCGCCTCCCCGGTCGCGTCGACCTGCACGAGCACCCGTGCGCCGTGTACCCGGCGGGCCAGCTCGCTGACGACGCGCGGCCGGTCGACGCTCTCCCAGACGTCGACGGCATCGGCCAAATCTCTCACCTTGTTCGACTGCAGGCGCCCGATGAAGTGCACGGCGACGCCGGCTGCGGCGGCGGCGGCGCGCTTGACCAGCAGCTCCTGGGCGTAGTTCTCGCCAATCGCCGAGCACCCCGCAGCGCCTGCGGCGATGACGGCATCCGACCCGAAGCCCTTCGTCACCGCCAGCAGCTCGACGTGCCGACCGGCGGCAACTGCGTCGATGCGCGCGCGAACGTCGGCGACGCGCCGCGCCACCTCGCCGGCATCCGGCCCAGGACGTCGGGCCGGTGGTGTCAGCGGAGGAACGACGGGACGTCGAAATCGTCGTCGTCGTCGTCGTCGTCGAGTGGGTCCGGCTCGTCCTCGGCGAACAGCTCCGTGATCGTCGTCGGCGGCTTGGCCCCGAGCACGCCAGCCGAGCCGACGCCGTCGAGGCGGTCGAACCCGGCGGCGATGACGGTGACTTTGACCTCGTCACCCATCTCGTCGTCGATGACCGTGCCGAAGATGATGTTGGCGTCGGCATGGGCGACGCCGTGGATGACCTCGGCGGCGGCGTTCATCTCGAACAGCCCCATGCTGGACGGGCCGGTGATGTTCAACAGCACGCCGCGCGCGCCGTCGATGGCGGCTTCGAGCAGCGGGCTGGAGATCGCCGCCTTGGCGGCATTCACCGCCCGCTCGTCGCCGCTGGCCTGGCCGATCCCCATCAGCGCCGATCCCGCCTGCGTCAGCACCATTTTCACGTCGGCGAAGTCGGTGTTGATGAGGCCCGGCGTGGTGATCAGGTTGGTGATGCCGGAGACACCCTGTAGCAGCACCTCGTCGGCCATCTTGAACGCGTTGAGCACGCTCGTCTTGTCGTTGGCGACCGTCAGCAGGCGATCGTTGGGGATGACGATCAGCGTGTCGACCTTCTCCTTCAGCTTCTGCACGCCGTTGTCGGCCTGCACGCCCCTGCGCCGGCCCTCGAACGAGAACGGCCTGGTGACGACGCCGATAGTCAGCGCACCGAGGCCGCGAGAGATCTCGGCGATCACCGGTGCGCCACCGGTCCCCGTGCCACCGCCCTCTCCGGCGGTGATGAAGACCATGTCGGAGCCCTTGACCATCTCCTCGATCTCTTCGTGGTGCCCCTCCGCCGCCGCCCGTCCGACTTCCGGGTCGCTGCCGGCGCCGAGTCCGCGCGTCAGGTCCCGCCCGATGTCCAGCTTGAGGTCGGCGTCGCTCATCAGCAGGGCCTGGGCGTCGGTGTTGACGGCGATGAACTCGACGCCCTTGAGCCCGGCGTCGATCATGCGGTTGACGGCGTTGACACCGCCTCCACCGACACCGATGACCTTGATCACGGCGAGATAGTTCTGGGGCGCGCCGACCATCAGTGGGACCTCCCTGCGCTGTGTTCGATGTTGGCTCGTCGGTTCATGTGTCGTCCCTGGATTGCGGCGCTGGCCGGCCGCCGTTGCCGTCCACGGCCATGGCGGCGGATGGCGGCACATCCTCGCATGTCATGGCATTGAAATGGCGCATCCTCACCCGGTTCCGATGTCGTTGGTCGACACGTCGATGTAGCTGACCGGTCGAGCGCCGAGGTCGGTGAGCATGGTCTGCAGGCGCACCAACTTGGCCACGATGTCGTCGGCGGCGCCGAAGCGTACCTCCGTGCCGCCCGTCAACGTCAGCCTGAGGTCTGAACCGTCCGGCGTGACGATGACCGCCTCGGTTCGTGACTCGATGAGAGGCGTCAGCGCACGGATCAACGTGGCCGCCGCGCCGACACCCTGCGGCGCGAACTTGGCGACCTCCACGGGTGCCAGATCGTCGACGGTGATCACCGTCAGGCCCTCGGGTTGCTCCTCGGACGCGACGAGCACGCGACCGTCGGCGTCGAGCGTGTGCCACAGGCCGTCGCGGTCGGACACGGTGGCGACCGCCGTCCGCTCGCGCAACTCGATCGTCGCTCCGTTCGGAAAGTCGGTGGTCACACGGGCGTCGTCGACCCATGGCAGCGTCTTCAGGCGCTGCTCG
>JALZMG010000050.1 GCA_030858325.1 Actinomycetota bacterium
GGCGAAGGCGGGGACGTCGGAGCCGGGCTGCAGCGGTCCGTCCTCGGCCCCGAGGAGAACGGCGACGACCGGCTTGGTCGCGCCGGCGGCGGCGGCATCGATCTCCTGCACGGGCGCGGCGACAAGATCGTGAAGCGGGGGCGCGTGGACGACGAGCACGGCATCGACATCGTCGGCAGCGAGCGCGGCACGCATCGCCACGCCGTACTCGGTGGTGGTCGAGCGCCAATCGAGCGAGTGCGGCGTGGCAACGAGCTGTAGCCCGGCGGCGGCCACGGCGGCGACCGCCAGCGTCGTCGGGCTGGCGGCGTTCGAGACCACGGCGACGCGTGGCCCACGCATCACGGGCTGCGTGGCGAGCACGCGAGCGGTGTCGAGCATGGAGGCCACCGTCGGCACTTCGATCAGGCCCGCCTGCTGGTAGAGGGCGGAGCCAGACGGCCCGATGGCGGCGGCCCCGGTGCGCACCGCCACGATGGGGCGCCGGCGCGACACCCGCCTGGCGATGCGGGCGAACTTGCGTGGGTTGCCGAAGGACTCCGTGTACATGGCGATCACGCGCGTCGTCTCGTCGTCCTCCCAGAACTGCAGCAGGTCGTTGCCGGACACATCGCCCTTGGCACCGAGCGAGACGAACCACGACAGGCCCATTCCGAGGCGTTCGGCGAGGCGCAGCACCGACGCACCCAGCGAGCCCGATTGCAGGGAGATGGCGACCGGTCCTGGAGGTAACCGCACCGGCACGAGCGCGGCATTGAGCCCGATGCTCGGCCGCGAGGCGGCGATGCCCATGCTGCCCGGCCCGATGAGGCGCACCCCGTGGCGCCGGGCTCGGGAGACGAGGTCGGGGATGTCGACGTCGGTGCCCTCGATCGAGGTGAGGATCACCGCGCCGCGGACGCGGGCGGCGATGCAGTCGTCGACGACCGTCGCCAGCGCGGCTGCCGGCACGGCGATGACAGCCAGGGAGACATCGCCGGGAACGGCGGCGATGCTCGGCCACGCCTGGTGACCGTCGATGGTTCGGTGGCTCGGGTTGACCGGATACACGGGGCCGGTCGCGCCACCCGTCACGTTGCGCCAGAGCGCCGCGCCGATCGAGCCGGGGCGGTCGGAGGCGCCGACGACGGCGATCGAGCGGGGCAGCAGCAGACGGGCCATGGCTCGCGAGTCGCCTCGCTGCTCGCGACGCTCGACGGAGTCCAGGAACTCCGTGGTTTCCTCCAGCGAGAAGTCGAGATCGACGACGCCGCTCTCGAAGCGCCGTTGCACGGGCCAGCCGGCGCGACTGAACACGGCGAGCATCGGCCGGTTGTCGGCAAGGACCTCCGCTGTGAAGCGGACGATCCGGTGAGCGCGAGCGATCGTCGCCAGGTGCTCGAGGAGCAGCGTGGCAATGCCCTTGCCGTGGTGCTCGTCGTCGACCTGGAACGCCGCGTCCGCGTCGTCACGGCCGGCCCACTGCTCGTAGCTGGCCCAGGCGATCAACTCGTCACGGCGCTCGACCACAAGTGCCGCCCGCCCGACCATGTCCACGTTCGTGAAGTGCGCAAGGTCGCGCGCGGTGAGGTCGGGCTTCGGCGAGAAGTATCGGCGGTAGTTGCTGTTCGCCGACTGTCGACGATGGAACGCGGCGAGTGCCGGTGCGTCCTCCGGGCGGATCGGCCGCACGCGCACCGTCTCGCCGTCGCCGAGCACCACCGTGCTCGCCCACTCCTCACGGACCTCGGCCGGGTCCAGTGTGTGCGACGACTCGACCACCCCCGGATGATGCCACCACCACGCCAGCGCTGCCCCGTGACCGGTGTCGCCCAGTTACGTTTCCAGATGCGTATTTGGGCGCGGAGGTTCTCGATGATGGGAACGTCCGCGCCCAGATGGCTTTCTGCCGACGTGCTCATCGACGACGTGAACGCGCCGAGCACAACGACCGGCCCGGTCGCGTCAGCGGTCTTCGAGCTCGACTTCGACGCTCGGGCGCCAGCACGAATCGTCGGGCGCGGCGCGCGCCGGTGAATCGGGCCGTGGGCGACGTCCGGCGCGGGGGCGGTAGCGGGTGCGCGCCGGCGGGCACGGTGGGCG